>JBCCEX010000030.1:0-11125 GCA_039030035.1 Myxococcota bacterium | reverse complement strand
TGAACTTGCCGCTTTGCGAAGCTAAATAATTCCCCTGGCCAAGCGCCTGGTCGGGATGGTTGCAAATTTGCTTAAAACGCATGAGGTAGCTCAACACCAACCCCTTGCGTTGCATGGACTTTGTGCTTTGATTCTTGAGGATATTTTTGAGCTCGCCGACGGCCTGGGCATAAAGCTTTGTCTGCGTGGTGGTCAATCCGCAGTGCACCGCCATTTCTGTCTTGTCTGGCAGGTCGTTGATAATGCGCTTATCGGTTTTCAATCGCCGCAAAATGTAGGGACGCACCAGCTTGCGCAGCGGCTCGTAGCTACCTTTTTTTTGCTGATCCAGCGCCTTGATAAAATTTTTGAACGCCTGCGCACAACCCAACAGCCCTGGGCAAAGAAAATCAAACAGCGACCACAAATCACTCACCCGATTTTCGATCGGTGTGCCGGTGAGCGCGATGCGGGTTTTTGCCTGCAAGGCCTTGATGTTTTGCGTCTGTTTGGCCGCCGGATTTTTAATGGCTTGTGCCTCGTCCAAAATCACCATATCCCACGGGCGCTGGCGAAGCCAATCCTGTCGCCACACAATGCTGTAGGTGGTCATGGCCAGGTCGTGGTCTGCCAACGCGTTTGCATGCTTCGCTATGTGATCCAGCCGAGCGCGGCTCGTTTCGCAAGGGTGTAGGGCAACAACACGCAGCGTTGGAGCAAAACGCGCCAGCTCGCTTTTCCAATTCGACAGCAAAGAGGCTGGCAGCACCAACAGCGAACACCCCGTTTGTTGGAGGCCTATCTGTTTGCGCAAGAGTAACAGCGCAATGACCTGCACCGTTTTGCCAAGCCCCATGTCGTCGGCCAAACAGGCGCCTAGTCCTAACTGGTTCAAAAAGTATAGCCAGCTCAACCCCTGCTGCTGATAGGGGCGCAGGGTCACATTGCGCAGCGCTTCTGGCTGTTGCTGCGGCAACAAGGCTGGGTCGCGCAGCTTCGCCAACACATCGCGCAGCCAATCGCCCGCATCTACATAGGCCCATGACACATCGTCGTCGTTGTTGAACTCCTCGGTTTTCTCCGGCGAAACTGCTTGCCCGGCTCCAGATAGTAGCCGCATGCTCTCGGCAAACGACAACCCCGATGCCACCTCTTGCTCAACCTGTTTCCAATGTTTCAAAGCGGCTCGCAGTTTATCGCTGTCGACCTCCACCCATTGGCCGCGCAGTGAAACCAACCCCTTTTCTGCAGACAAGAGCTCTTGGATCTCTTTTTGGGTCAATTTTTTTCCATGCAAAGCGACGGAGGCGTTAAAATCGAGAATGGTGTTCATATCCAATGTGCCCTGATTCTTGGAACCAACAGACACCTGTACATGTGGGTGCGGACGTTTTTTCCACCAATCGGGCAACCGAACGACGATGCCGCTCTTTTCTAGTTCGGGCACGCTTTTTAACAAACGATAGGCCTCCTTGGCCGACCAACGCAGTGGATGATAGATATCGTACTGCTTGAGCAGAGAGTCTACCCAAGGGCAAACTTCCGCGGCTGCGTGGATCGGTTTTAATAGCCGAACTAAGGCAGTCTTATTACCGCTTCCCGCATATTCCCGCAGGGCATGGCTCAACGGCAAGTACTGCACTTTGGCATTTTTAGCTACGTGTGATGCGTAGGTAGCTAAAAAAGCGAACGGGCGGGCGGAATCCTGTTTGTTCTCCGCCAAATGGAAACAGACACGCCCCACCTGTTGCCACGCCGGCAAATACCGATGCAGAAAATGGGAAATGTCGCTGCCATCTTGCTGCATTTTCATGTGGACAAATGCGTTGAGCGCTTGCCATAGACGGCTAAAAACCGCTTGTGTGCAATACTCGGCGCCCGGCATCGGCGGCACGGACAAAACAAGGTGTTCAAATGTCTCGTTTTGCGGCGGCGGCAGGGTGATCGCATCGGCGGTAACTTCCGGACTGATCTGGCACAACGCCTTGACATACCGGGCACCGAAGTCACGCCAAAAATGCAAGCTCCCCGACCAACTGTCCGCCGGCTTGGCGGCGACAAGATGCAATAACCCTACCGCCTCTGCCTGTTGAAAGGCGGCATGGATCTGTGGGTTTTGGCCGGCGACAGAGGAATCACTGTTGTTTTGCAAAGGCAACACATACAAGCGACCGGTGGGTGAAAGCGCCAACATAGGTGAAAAATCAACAATACAAATCGATGATAGCTACACAGCATGTAGGCCATCTCTACACAAAACCATCTGCCGACTAGCCTGGCGAGAGACCCAAGAATTGTGTGTAACAATAACAATCGTAGTATACTTCTGACGTTGTACCTGCTGCAACAGCTCAATGATTTTGCGGCCCGTTGGCTCATCTAAATTGCCGGTGGGCTCATCTGCCAATATCACCGAGGGGTTTGTTACCAAGGCACGTGCCAAAGCAACTCGCTGTTGTTCACCGCCAGAAAGCTGCGAAGGCTTATGGTGCAAACGCTGCTGCAACCCGACCTGCTGCAGTATATTGCTGGCATGCTGCCGCGCTGTTGTCTTTTTTGTGCCACAAATCATCAAGGGAATCGCGACGTTTTCTTGCGCGGTTAACTCAGGCAGCAGATGGTGAAATTGAAACACAAATCCAATGCAGCGGTTGCGAAATTGTGCTAGCTGATATTGATTTAAACACGCTGGATTTGTGGCGCCCAATTGCAGGCTACCTGCATCTGGACAATCCAGCGTGCCCAACAGATGCAGCAGCGTACTTTTACCTACTCCAGATGCGCCGGTAATAGCAACCATTTCGCCCGTGGCAACATGTAGATCAACCCCTTGCAGCACACAGACCCTGCCCATGTCGTCTCGTTCGTAGCTCTTGTGCAGCTGCTGCGCGCGAATTTCCATGTAGCCAACCTCACTTGGCCATGCTGTAAAGTAGCTGTATCTCTTGTGGCCACAAACTGCTGTCGATGGTTTCTAGCACCAATGGAATGTTATCGAAGCGGCTATCGTTCATAATGTACTCAAACACAGCCAACCCTAGTTTGCCATGGCCCAAGCTGTGATGCCGATCTACACGGCTGGTAAAATCCGATTTTGAATCGTTTAAATGCATGCCCCGTAGATATTGAAAACCGACAACCCGATCAAATTCGGCAAATGTTGCCTCGCAATTTTCTGCTGTGCGCAGATCGTAGCCCGCCGCAAATGTGTGGCATGTATCCAAACACACACCAATACGCGATTGGTCTTGCACCTGCTGGATAATGGCGGCCAAGTGCTCAAAGCGAAAACCAAGATTGCTGCCCTGCCCAGCTGTGTTTTCAATCACAGCCGTTACAGTTTTGGTGCGCGATAGCGCCCAATTGAGCGACTGCGCAATGGTAGTTAGGCAGTCGGCCTCGGAGGTTTTACGTAGATGGCTGCCTGGGTGAAAATTGAGGTACACAAGACCAAGCTGTTCACAGCGCTGCATCTCATCTAAAAAGGCGTTGCGCGATTTTTGCAGCGGCTCCTTTTCTGGATGACCCAGGTTGATAAGGTAGCTATCGTGCGGCAAAATCTGCTTGGGAGAAAAGCCCAATTCTTGGCAATTGGCCCGAAACTTTTCAATATTGTCTTGCGTAAGCGGCTTGCTGTGCCATTGTCGCTGGTTTTTGACAAACAGCGCAAAGGCTTCAGCCCCAATAGCGTGGGCATTGCGCGGCGCGTTTTCTACACCACCAGACGCACTAACATGAGCACCAACGTATTTCATCTCTAGAGATAAGGTACCGCGCCTTTGCAAAAGCCACAAGAGTTTTTTACAATGGGGTTGATACACTTAAATGAAAAAAGATGCAAACCTTTCCTATGACACCATCGGGCCATGCCAACTTGGTACAGGAGCTCAAAAAACTTAAGTCTGAGGTACGGCCGCAGGTTATCCGCGACATTGAAACAGCCAGGGCGCACGGCGATCTATCCGAAAACGCCGAGTACGACGCTGCCAAAGAGCGACAGGGCTTGGTAGAGGCCCGCATTCGCGAGCTGGAGGTCAAGATCGCCTGTTGCCAAGTTATCGATCCCACAAAATTAAGTGGAGATAGGGTGATGTTTGGTGCCACCGTTACAGTGTTGGATTGCGATAGCCAGCAAGAGAATATATGGCATATTGTTGGCGAAGATGAGGCCGATTTGACCGAAAAAAAATTGAGCATCTCCTCTCCCCTAGCTCGTGCGCTCATTGGTAAATCGGTGGGTGATGCATTTTCAGTGCGCACTCCCAAGGGTAACAAAGAGTGTGAAGTTGTCGATGTCTGTTATGAGTAGTTCTCGTGCCTTGCTCCGCTGTTCAGCAACTGTGTAATACATTATCGCCACCTCTACAATTTGCGCGTCGCAACAACTATGCCTGTCTGCACCGTTTGAGCGGCCTGCAGCAGCTGGTGCAGGCGACACTGCAACGTCTTACCAAAGATCTGCCCGATGCTGTTGTGCAGCAATTGCGGCAACTATCGCATGATTTCGACGCCCTTGCCGAGCATGACAAACGCCAACGCATCGACAGCATGCTAACACTACTAACCACCGTCGCAACAGCATCGCCGCCGCCAGATAGCCCGTCGGAAAATCTGCTGTCGCGTCCGGTAAGTTGCCTGCCAAATATTGATTCCAGCACGCTTCATGCCTTAACTGCAGAGGGAATTGTAACGCTGCGCGATCTGCTACATGTGCTGCCGCGAGATTACGCCCGTTGCCACGCGGTACAGCAACCACACGATCTACAGCCCGACACGCTATGTAGTGTATATGGCCAGGTGATGCATCTGCAGCGGACTGCTGGCCCAAAACCACGGCTGCAGGTGACCCTGCAGGGAGCACACGGAGTCATAGCGCTCATCTTTTTTCATTTTTTTCCAAAAGATAGCCGTTTTCAGATAGGCCGCCACATAACAGCAGTAGGAACAGCCAAGCGCTTTCAAAACTTTTGGCAGATAGTGCACCCGCGGGTTCTGTTGGGCGATCAGCGACAGCCGTTTAATAAAATCCAGGTGATCTATCCAACATGTGCCGGTTTATCAAGCACACAGCTGTATAAACTGCAGCAGCAGGCGTTGATCATGCTGGCCAACCAATCTGTTGCCGACCCTATTCCCGCAGCACTGCAATCGCAATACGGTTTGGCTAAGCTCAGCGAAACCTATATCTATCTGCATCGCCCGCCGCGGCAAATGGACAAACAGCAGTATCAAGAGCTACAAGACAAAAAGACAGCCCAGCATCGCCGTGCAGCGTTCGAAGAGCTATTGGCGTTGCAAATAACATTGGGCCGCATGGCCAATAAGTCTCATGAGCAGCCCAGCAAAAAGCAAACAGCCATCAAACTGCCCCCCATCAAACAGGGTGCACGCGCGCTGTACAAAAGCTTTTTTCCCCATGAGCCAACCGCATGCCAGCTAACCGCCCTGCAAGAGATTGCCGCAGATATGTCGCGCGAAACCCCCATGACGCGCCTGCTGCATGGCGATGTAGGCGCAGGCAAAACAGCAGTTGCGGCAGCAGCCTGCCTGCATGTGACACAGCAGCAGCTGCAGTGTGCTGTCATGGCGCCAACAGAGGTTTTGGCACAACAGCATGCGCAGCGCCTCAAACAGCTGTTTGACCCGTTGGGCATTGCTGTGGTGCTGCTAACAGGCCAAGTCAAAGGCAAACAGCGGCAGCAGCAAACACTACAGCTAAGCACAGGAGAGGCGCAGGTGGCGGTAGGCACCCACGCGCTGTTGAGTGAAGATGTACAATTTGCCCGATTGGGCCTGTGTATTATCGATGAACAGCACCGTTTTGGTGTAGCGCAACGGGGCCGGCTACGGCAAAAAGGGGCAAACGGCCAAGTGATGCCCCACCTGCTGGTGATGACCGCAACGCCGATTCCGCGCAGTTTGGCCCTTACCCTATACGGCAACATGCATATCTCCACGCTGCGCAGCCTACCGCAAGGCCGTCAACCCATTAAAACCCGTGTTGTGCGCGGTGAGCCAACACAAAAATTGGCCGATTTGGCCCACAAAATCAAGCAGCAGCATCGCCAAGCCTATGTAGTCTACCCAGTGATCGACGAATCAGAAAAATTGGACCTAGACGGCGCCAAACAGGGCTATGAAGTGCTGTGCCAGCAGCTTGGCGATAACAGCGTTGTGCTGCTGCATGGCCGCATGACACCCACACAAAAACAGGAGGCAATGGCAGCATTTGCAGCTGGCTGTGTGCAGGTGTTGGTCTCAACCACTGTTGTAGAGGTAGGGGTAGATGTTGCCAACGCCAGCTGCATGATTATTATGCACGCCCAACGCTTTGGTTTGTCGCAACTACACCAACTACGCGGTCGCGTAGGCCGTGGCACAGCAGCCAGCGAATGCATTTTGGTAGCCCCAAGCGGCCTAGGACAAATCGCCTACGAACGGCTGCAGGTACTCACCAAAAGCAGCGATGGTTTTCATATTGCCCAAGCAGATTTAACAGCACGCGGCCCAGGCGACTTTTTGGGTAAGCGACAATCGGGAGCCCCCCTGTTTCGCTGCTGCGATCTCGCTGCTCATGCCGACCTCATTGAGCCATCGCGCCAATTGGCACAACAAATTTTGCAGCAAGATCCCGAGCTCAAACAGCAGCCCCACACACCCTACCGGCAAACCTGTGCCTGGCAAAATATTTCGTGACAAACCGTGCTTGCGGTGTTGTTGCTTACCATCGAGCCGGCTACTGCCCCTCTTGCTGCTGCTTAGGCTGCTCACCCTCTTTTTTGCTGTCACTGCTGCCCGGTGCGGCCTGAGAATCGCTCGCAGCAGGCGGCTGCTTTGCATCATCTTTTGGAGCTGCTACAGCAGGCAGCTGCGGTGTAGGCTGCTGCACAACATCCAACACCGAACCACGCCCCGACAAGCGAGACAACGCTAAGTTCGTAAACATAAACACCACCGCAGCGGCCACGGTCAGTTTCGACAAAAAGGTATTGGCGCCTCTGCCACCAAAAAATGTTGCGCTACCGCTGCCCCCCAATGCCGCTGTGGCTCCCCCACGATTGCCAGGCTGCAACAGGACAACCAGCACCAAAAACAGCGCTGCCAACACCTGAAGTGCAATGATGAAACCAGTCATTTTTCTGCATCCTCGTTGTTCATGTAACCAAACCAATATAGCGCAATATAGCTGCAACAGCAACCTGCAGCAGCTGGCCAGCCATGAGGCTCGTGTAATCACATAAGGGCGGCTAGAAGGGTGGCAGGAAGGTAGGCAGGAAGGTAGGCAAGAAGGCGAAAAAATTGGGATGCAGAAAGGCAAAAAAGAAGGGCTAGAAACAGCCGCCGTAGGTATGCTCCAAGAGGGCTTAGCCTTGGAGCAGATCCGCAAGATTACGCACCTATCCAAACAACGCATCACACAACTGTTAGCCAAGCTTGAACATAAGATTGTCGGCGGCCGCTAACTCAATTACTCCTCTTTTAACGCCCGCATAGACACCTCCCTGCCACGTAACATCGTACCTCTACTGATAGAGTAAGCACCTGAAAATGCCTTTCTATGCTTTTTTTAATGCGTCAGCCCTGCGGTCGCAGCGTATGGCGTTGGCTTACCCACAGCGACTGCGCCACTGCAAAACGCCATGGCGCCTCTTGATGAGCCTGTTGCGCATAGGCAATACCCACACGAGGGCCCACCAGCATGCTGTGCACATGGTCACCATGCCGTATGATCAAACCACCTTGCTCAAACAGCTTGTGATGGCTAAAGCCACGGTGCAGCTGCAGCGCTTGGCCAACCTTGCCCGGGCCTGTGAGTAGGACAGGGCCCTGCAAATTGCGCCGTCGCTTGCGTACCTCAGCCATTCCCTGCACCACTTCACAAGCACGAATAAGCACAGCCTCTGGTACACCATTTTGCCCCGTTACCACATTGAGCATATGGTGCAGCCCGTAGCACAAATAGACATAGGCACGCCCAGGCGGCCCCCACATAGCCGCGTTGCGCTGTGTTTTGCCACAACGCGCATGGCAGGCAGAGTCGGCAACGCCGCAGTAGGCCTCTGTTTCTGTAATGCGCAGCACAACATCGCCATGCTGCAGCCACTGGCCCAGCAGCGCTTTGGCAACCGTTACAGCATCGCGCTGGTAAAATTGTGGCGGCAATATCATTTTTATCTACTTTAGCGAGAGTGCTGTTTTGAAAAGCAAAGCGGTGTTGATAAATTATGACTGTGCAGCAGGCACCTGCGTTAGCTCGGTGTGGGCAACAGCCACCTGTTTTTGAAAAAAGGCAAAGCCCAAAGCAATAACAGTTTTGACCCCACGCTTGATCAAGTCGGTATGATACTGCTTGTCTTGAATCTGCTGCAGTGCCTGCTGTGCCGTATCGTTGAGCGACTGGGTGCTATTGAGGCAGGTTTTAAACTCCATCACAAAGCCAGGCAGTGTTTTATCTTTGGGCTCCAGCGCCAAATCGTAGCGACCCAAGCCGCTTTCGCGTTGGGAGTCGACAATGTAGCGATCGCGCAGATGATGCATCATGCCCAGCACAAAGCCATGGTAAAAGCGTTCGGGCTGCTGGCTGCTGGGGTCAAAATAGCTAACGCTTTCGAGCATGAATCGGGCAAAATAGTCGGCGAACTCCTGCACCTGCCCTTGCACCAACACCTCAACCTAGTCGACCCCGTTAATGCCTTCGGCTGGCCCTTGTAGCCATCGGGCAACCAAACCGCTGTACAGCCGCCGTACTTCGTTGTTGGGAATGCACAGCTGCACAATTTTGTTGTCGGCATCGGGGTTTTCGCGCGTCTGCGCAGCGGTGAGGTAACCGCTGGCCAGTAATAATCCCCAAAGGTTTTTGTTGTCTTTAGCAATTTCACGCAAAGGCACATGCTCCTGCACAATTTGCATGGTGGTGTATTGTGCTGTGGGTGATAGCAGCTCGTGTAGCCCCTCCTTAACCTTGGCATCGGCCTGCGTCAACAGCTTATGTACTAGATGGTTATCACTGGTGTTGACCCAGTGCAGGCCTGGTTCTCGTGTTGGTTCAAGCAGATCATTTACAACCGACCAAGGGTTGTAGATCATCAGCGGCTGATCACCGCCCCCAAAGCGATAGCCGTTGTAGGCTTGCTGCACCGCCTCAAAGCGCTGGGCATGGCCTCGTTGCTGCAGCAGCTGTTTGACCTCGTGCTTCGTAAAACCGAACCACGACGCGTAGGGGCGCTTGAGCACGCCGTAAATACCGGGATTGTTGAGCTCCGAAAAAATATCCTCTATGTCAACACGCAAAATACCGGTGAGCACGGCACGATGCAAAAAATGGCTGTCTTTGAGACAGTCGCCCAGCAGCCCTTTCATGAGATCGCGCATATCCTCATAATAGTTGTACTGATAAGCAGCCTGCATAGGAGCGTCGTATTCATCAATGGCCACCCAAGGCGCCATCCCTGCATGCTGATGCGTCAGCAGTTTGATTAAAATTACCAAAATCGACTTACATTCTGTCGAATCGGCCTGCTTATGAATGACTTTATGTAAAATGTCTTGTTGATTGTTTGTGAGGCAATCCAGGGAGCTTTCTTGACTCACCTCTTGTGCAGTATCCGACAACAAACCACTCATGCGTGTGTAGGCATTTTTCCAGCAACTCTCTTTAATGGTCCGAAACGACATAAACAACACCGGCCGTTTGCCGCGCTCTTGCTGATACTGTTGTGGCGCTTTGCTCATAGCCAGCTCCGCAAATAGATCCTCTTTGTCGCTGGCTGGCTGGCGCAAAAAACGGCACAGCATATCAAGGTTTATCGTTTTACCAAACCGCCGCGGACGGGTGATGAGTGTAACCTTGCCACCAACATCAAGAAACTCCTTAATAAAAAGCGTTTTATCAACAAAGCAATAGTCCTCTTGCACTAGCTCAGCAAAGTCGGATATGCCCACCGGCACTTTACCAGTTGGGTTGACAATGGGGTTGTTTTGCATGGTATCGCTCATATCCACCATTTACATCATCACGCCAGCTTCGGTGAGCCTCTTGTGGGCAACAGCCACCTGTTTTTGAAAAAAGGCAAAACCCAAAGCAATGACAGTTTTGACCCCACGTTTGATCAAGTCGGTATGATACTGCTTGCTTTGAATCTGCTGCAGTGCCTGCTGTGCCGTATCGTCGAGCGACTGGGTGCTATTAAGGCAGGTTTTAAACTCCATCACAAAGCCAGGCAGCGTTTTATCTTTGGGCTCCAGCGCCAAATCGTAGCGGCCGAGACCGCTTTCGCGTTGGGAGTCGACAATGTAGCGATCGCGCAGGTGGTGCATCATGCCCAACACAAAGCCATGGTAAAAGCGTTCGGGCTGCTGGCTGCTGGGGTCAAAATAGCTAACGCTTTCGAGCATGAATCGGGCAAAATAGTCGGCAAACTCCTGCACCTGTCCCTGCAGCAAAACCTCAACCAGATCGACTCCACTAATGCCTTGGGCCGGCCCTTGCAGCCATCGGATAACTAAGCCGCTGTACAGCCGCCGTACTTCGTTGTTGGGAATGCGTAGCTGCACGATTTTGTTGTCGGCATCAGGGTTTTCGCGCGCCTGCGCAACGGTGAGGTAGCCGCTGGCCAGCAGTAGACCCCAAAGGTTTTTGTTGTCTTTGGCAATTTCACGCAAGGGCACATGCTCCTGCACAATTTGCGTGGTGGTGTGTTGTGTTGTGGCTGATAGCAGCTCGTGCAGACCCTGTTTAACCTTGGTGTCGGCCTGGGTTAACAGCTGGTGTACCAGATGGTTGTCGCTGGTGTTAACCCAGTGCAAACCTGGCTGGACTGTTGGTTTGCACAGATCGTTGATCACCGACCAAGGGTTGTAGATCATCAGTGGTTGATCCGCGCCAAAGCGATAACCATTGTAGGCTTGCCGCACCAATTCAAGGCGCTCAGAGTGTCCTCTTTGTTGCAGCAGCTGTTTAACCTCGTGTTCGGTAAAGCCGAACCACGATGAGTAGGGCTGATCGAGCACACCATAAATACCTGGGTTGTTAAGCTCTGAAAAAATGTCCTCTTTGGCAACGCGTAAAATACCGGTGAGCACGGCTCGATGTAAAAAATGGTCATCTTTGAGACAATCGCCCAACAGCCCCTTCATGAGATCGCGC
>JBCCEX010000029.1:0-11271 GCA_039030035.1 Myxococcota bacterium | reverse complement strand
GGGCTACCGCCCTTTACCAAATATTCTCCCTCATCACCCAGCTCCATTCGGTAGTCGCGCAGATGCCGCAAGCCACACAACACCACACTGTTGGGAAACCGATTGGGACGTTTTGGATAACCCAAGCGCAGCTGCCGCAACACCGAAATCAGCGACAACCCCACCAGCGAATCAATTTCATCAAACAGCAGCACCAACGGCTTGGGGTTGTGCAAACACCAGCCGCGCAGCAGCGACCCCAACGCACTCAAAGCCTTGTCTTGCTCCAAAATCGTACGCCAGTTCTCCTCTACCCAGCTGTCTTGCAGTTGATCTTGCGCCTCAAGCGCCAGCTCCCTAAAAATCGCCGTTATGGCTGCTGCAATATCGTTGCGCGCTGCCTGCCCAGCCTCCAAATTGACATACACACAGCGGTAGGTTTCCTGCCGATTGAGATGATCACGCAACGCCTGTAAACAGGTGGTTTTGCCGGTTTGGCGCGGGGCGTGCAGCAAAAAATATTTCTCCTGATCAATTAAATGCAGAACTTTAGACAGATCCCAACGCGATAATGGGTTTAATGCATAATGCTTTGCCAAATTGAGCGGCCCAGCTGTGTTAAAAAAGCGCCCCATGTTTTTGACTATAACATGCCCCCATCAACCCCAAAAGCCCGCCAAGAGGATAAGCAATATGTAAAAACCAAACTATACACACCGAATCTTACGCAGCAACCCTGACAGTACTTTGCCAGGGCCGAGTTCTTCGAAATGATCTTGGCCTTGGTTTAGCACAAAGCTGATGCTATCTGACCAGCGTACGGGTTTGGCAATTTGTTGCACCAGGGTGTTGTGTATGTTGTTGGCTTCGTATGGTAGGGCTGTGATGTTGGCGATGACAGGGATTTGTGGCGGGGTGAAGGTGAAATTTTTGATGTAGCGTGCAAATTTTTGTTGGGCTGGCTGCATGTAGCGCGAGTGGAAGGCGCCGCTGACAGCCAAAGGGACAACGCGCTTGGCGCCTGCTTGGGTAAGAACATCGCAGGCATCTGCAATTGGCTTTTTAGGGCCGGCGATAACAATTTGTTGCGGTGTGTTGATGTTGGTTATATCAACGTCGTTGAGCTTTGCTTGTTGCAGGGCTTGCTGCACATCTTGTTGGCTAAGGCCTAGGCAAACGGCCATGCTACCGCCTTGCTGTTGCGACATGAGGGCGCCTCGTTGTTGTACCAGCTGCAAGCCGGTGACAAAATCGAATACACCAGCCGCCAGCAGGGCATTGTACTCTCCTAGGCTGTGGCCAAGTAGCCATTGCGCTGGTGCATGGGTTTGGGCATGTTGGCGGTGGGTCATGGCATTGACCACGTATAGGGCTGGTTGGGTGTATTGGGTTTGATCGAGCTGCTGCTTGGGGTCGTGTCGGCATAGTTGCTCTATGGAGTATCCTAGGGTGGCATCGGCTTGCTGTACCCAATCGGGATAGCGGGCGAACAATTCGGCGCCCATACCGATATGTTGCGAACCTTGACCGGGAAACATCCATACACCCATTGCCAATACTCCTCACTGCTTAGCTAGAGCATATTACAGCTGCATGCCTAAAGACAATGTGCTGCGCCATAGTAGGCCGTTGAAGCCATAGCCGCTGCCGGCATCGATACGGGTCATCCAGCGGTTGATCTGTACAGCAAGGCCAATGCCGCCTTCAGCAGCGATGTCGCCGTTGATGGCTAGTTGATCTTTGTCGAGTGTGTGCAGATGCACAACGGTAAATTGGCCGCTGTTGGCAATAAAGCCGTAGGGGATAAAGGCGGTGCGGCAGCCTCGTACGGCATAGCCCAATAAGACTCTTGCCATAAGCTCTGTGCTGTAGGGGGTAACGAAGATTTCAGGCGAGCCACTGGCGCGTGGTGAAAAGAGTGATATGCCGCCATCAAGCCCGAGTTGCCAAGAGCCAAAATTGACAAGCCAGCTGCCAACGCGAATGCCACCGGCTAAGCGTAAACGGGTGTTGCCTGAGGCGCTATCTTTGATGCTGTGCAGTGTAATAGGTAGATCGGCAAACAGCTTTGGTTTGGGTTGCGCTGCTGCATGTATAGGCAGGCTGATCAGCAGGCAAGCGAAGATCAAACGGCTTGCCGTTGGGTGCTGTTGAGCAATAAACTGCGGCACAGCGGTGGGTTGCAGCAGCAGCTGTAAGACACGCTTTAAAAAAAGCATGCTGGCACCTGCAGAGGGTTGTATAAACTACGAAAGCGTCGCCACACACTCAAGCACAACTGCTCACGCAGCGACTGCATGTTTTGCTGGGTGGCACGAGCTACAACAGCATTGAAAAAAAGATCGACGTCATACTTGCCCTGCTGCGCAATTGTTGAGCCAATATCTTGCAAACTGGCGTTTATAACAGGCAGCAGCTGTTGTCGCAGTACAGTTAGATCCTGCCCAGCGGTCTCCCACAAAGCGCGGGCAATCACTGTGCCTAGGCAGTATTTGCTCCAATTTTTGTTTGCTTGAAAATTGATGGCAGCACCACACTGCCACTGCTGGGCGTACCAACTATCTAAGCGCGCTAAGCCGTCATAGCTGGCCTCTTGTGCAAATCCCCCCTGTAAATCGCGGCGAAACGAGGAGAGAGTTCCTTTAAACACATGGCGAAAGGCAGAAGGATCCTTCACAAAACCGACGGCAAACAGATCTGCCAAACCTTCGTCGGTGGCATCTAGCAGATTTTTGGAGCGTGTATCTAGTAGCTGTTGCTCATGACGAATTTTGTTCCAGTAGTATTGCTGCGCCGGCGCGGTTTTGTTCCATACATTGTAATGAAACACCCGGTGCTGAAACTCATGTGCCAACACGGCAGAGCTCATGCTAAAGGGAACTCCCCTTTGTGTAGCCGATTGACGCAAAAAAATCATATCCAGCAAAAAGCTGTAGCTGGCATTGTCGGCAACAGCATATTCGGGCTGTCCAGATACTGAAATTTCTGGATAAATAGCAACATGCAGCAGGTTTTTGGTAGCACCCGAGTTGTCTTTGATGACATCAATAAAGTAGGTGATAATGCTGTTTAAATGGTGCATAGCCGATACAAGCACTAAGCTATCAAAATCTTGCGGCACCCACTTATTGCCCTCCTTCGCAAGGTGAGGACGGGCAGGGTCTTGAGAAATGCGACCGCGCGCCTGTTGGTAAAACGATGTAAAATTGGCAAACTGCCCATCTCGCCGAAAATCAGCCAGATCAGCCACATCGAAACGCACATTTGACCGCATGGTCACGTGCGGTGTTTGCAGTGTTTGAACATCTGACGCTGCCGGCACAGGTACCGTTTGCAGCGCAGCAAAATCTTCGTGTCCGTCGATAACCACGACAGAATCGCCCTGTGTGCTGCCGCTGCAACCAACAAAACATGCACACAGTAGCGTGCTATAAAGATGATCCAACCACCACTTCATCTGGCAATTTCTCCGATTTTAACAAGCCCAACAACGGCAGCAGCCCCAAAGCGCCAAAAATAGTGGCAACAGGCAGTGTCCAAGTCGACATGCTGTTGGCCAAAAAAGCACGTAGATTGCCACCAGGTGTCTGGGACACATTTGAAAATGCAGCCCACCAAGAGGGGTTGGCAACAAGCACGCCAGTAAAAGCCAGCACCGGAACAGCTATGACAGTGCCAACGATTGACATACTGGTAATCAGCGGGTCGCGCTTTGTGCGAGCCAGCTGTCCTTGATCGAGTAGGTTGCCTCGGCTGTCATAGACACTGTAAGGGACCGGTCCAATTCCCTGAGGAACCTCAATCGAAGCTCGCCCACTGCTAACAGGTGCTGCCTGATCTGCCAACACCACCTGTGCTGCCTGCTGCGGCGCACGCACAAATACTCTCTGGGTCGCACAAGCAGTTGTACACAACAACAGCAAAGTGGCCACATAGGGCAACAAGCTACCTGTTACACGCAAATACACCAACCGCCTCGGGACTCTCTCTTTTAACAAAGCACACAAGCATTCTATTCTCTGGTTGCAAAAAACTGGTGCCAAAACTGCTGCTCAGACACCATTTTTATCGAACATCCTTCATCGATAAGCTGTTGAGCCAATCGCCGTTTGCTGCTGGCAGCAGCACCCTTTGCCTCACCCAAAACCAGATAGTCTACCGCTGCAGACAATGCTGCCGGTGTCTGCCCGCCCAAGGCTTTGACACGCTGCTGCGCCTCTTTGCGACTGCATTGTACCAGTTTGCCGGTAAACACAACGCGCTTGTCGTGCAGTGGCCTCTGCGGCTGTGCCGATTTTTGCTGGTCAGCGCTGGGGGAGATCAGACGGATCTGCCGCAGCAGTTGGTCGATCTCCTCGCTGCGCTCGCGCAAGCCCTGCACAATCGAATCGGCAATCACCGGCCCTACCCCTGGTACATCGGCAAGTTGCTGCGGTGTGGCCTGCTGCAGCTGCGGCAGCGTAGGAAACTGCTGTGCCAGGGTTGCAGCCACCACGGGGCCTATTTCGGCCAGCCCCAGCGATGCCAAAAATGTGGCAAAAGGCAGCTGCCGTTTGGCGTTGACCTCCTCAACGAGCTTGTTGGCCAGCAGCTCACCCATGCGCGACAGCGGCAGCAGATCGGCAGCAGTAAGCTCGTACAGTTGCGCCGGCTGGCAAGCAAGCGCACGCTGCACCAGCTGCTCAATGAGGCGACCGCCAAACCCCTGCAGATCAACCACCTGGCAAAAGTGGCGCAGCCGTTGGCAAGCCACCCGCAAGCAGTCCTGCGGTTGGCTGCATTGCAAAAAATCTCCCTCCAACGTTGTGGGCTGACCACAAGAGGGGCAGTGGCTTGGCAAAGCAATCGGTTTTGCGCCTGCAGTCGCCTCCAATACACGCTGCACATGCGGAATCACCCCACCGCGGCGGGCCACCTCAATGCTAGCAGCGTCGGTAAGGCCAAGCTGCTGCATGCGCCCAACATTGTGCAGGCTGGCGCGCGCCACACGTGCCCCCGAAATCACCACCGGATCGATCAACGCCACCGGCGTGATCACACCGGTGCGCCCCACAGACCACTCCACACCAATCAGGCGGGTTTGCGCCTGCTCGCCCTGAAATTTGTAGGCCAGACAAAAGCGCGGATGATGCGCCGTATGGCCTAGCTGCTGCTGCTTGGCAATGGTGTTGACACGAAACACCACACCATCGGTTTCGTAATCGAGCTGCTCACGGCAACCCACAAAAAAGGCGCAGGCATCTAGCACTTGCCGCCTATCAACAGCCAACCGATGAGGCGGCACGGCAAACCCCAGCTGCTGCAGTAGCTGTACGCTTTGTTGCTGCGTATCAAGCTGTGTACCCAAAACTTCGTAAGCCAAAAAAGACAAACCATAGTCTGCCGATTTGCGCACATCTTTTTGCTTTAAAGCCCCTGCCGCCAAATTGCGTGGATTGGCAAACTGATCGGCATAGTGCTGAGCAAAACGCTGCCGGCTCATATACACCTCACCGCGCACCTCAAGCAGCTGCCTGTCACCTTGCAAGGTTGCCCGACAGATTGTTGCATCTAGCTGCGTTGGCACAGCGGCAATAGCCTGTACATTGTGCGTGACATCCTCGCCACGCAATCCGTTGCCTCGCGTGGCTGCCAGCTGCAGTGCACCTGCGGTGTTGTAGCGCAACGCACACGCCAGCCCATCTATTTTGGGCATAACCATCAGATGATCTTGTATCTTGTCGTGCCAAGCAACCAGATCCGATTCGTCGTAACACTTATCTAAAGAGAGCATTGGGCTGCTGTGCAACACAGGCTCTGAGCCGGTTGCAACAGCTTCACCCAGCTGCTGCAGCACAGCTGATTGTGGTGCCAGTTGCTGCAGCCGCAGCACCAAGCGATCAAACACCGCATCGCTAATGCGAGCAGCATTGTGCTCAAAATAGGCAGCGTTGTGGTAACGAATCAGCTGCTGTAACTGTGCAACCGACAGCTGCAGCAGGTTGTCAAGCAGCTGCTCATCGTGCCAGTGTAACCATGCATCGTCTGCCATGCGTGCAACATCCCCCTGCTTTTATTCTCTTTCACTGTATCGCATATCGGGCTGTATCTCACATGCAATCGCATCTGTTGGCCGCAAAGGCTGTGCAGCGGCTGCCAAGAGTGCTACATTAACTGCTCAGTAACAGGAGTCTGGCGACATATGAGCAATACATACGATCAAGTGCAGCAACACAATCGCCCTGCCACCACAGCGAAGCAGCAGCACAGCATCAACCAAGAGTTTGATCGCCTCAGTAAAAGCAAGCAGCTGCTGCCTATTAAGGTCTCTTCGTTTTTTAAGAAAAAAATCGCCAAAGAGCTTGCAGTGCTACAGCACACACAAGGCCCGCTGCATCGCATGGTCTACCCCAGCCGCGATAAGCTGTCGCTACGGGCTCCTGGTGAGGTGAGAGATTTTGTTGACGATCGCAGCAACATGCCTGCAGGCATTGCCAATACCATTATACAAAAATACCACAATCGCATTCTCTTTTTGCCAACTTCTGTGTGTGCAGCGCACTGTCAATACTGCTTTCGGCAAGATATTTTGAGCGAGCAGCATATCAACCCAATCCGCGCACTCGATCAAAAACTCGAGCAGCTGCAGCACTATGTGCAACAACGACCCCACATTGAGGAGGTGATTTTGTCGGGGGGTGATCCCATGACACTACCGCTGGCGGCGCTTGACAAAATCATCACATGTATCCAACAACAACCGTCGATCGATGCGATCAGAATCCACACCAAAACCATCAGCTATGCACCACAGGTGTTTGGCAACGAAGCAAAGCTCAAGCTGCTGGCGCATGCCGGTGTGCGTATGGTGTTTCATCTGGTTCACCCCTACGAAATCTGCGATGAGGTGCACGAGGCAATCGCCAAGATCCGTCGCCACGGCATTCGCTGCTACAACCAGTTTCCGATTTTGCGCCATATTAATGATCACCCCCGCGTGCTGATGCAACTCCTCAAGAAGCTCGATGAAATAGATGTGCGCAACCTCTCTATTTTTGTTCCCGAGCCTGTGCACTACTCGGCAGCTTTTCGTATTCATTGGCAGCGCCTGGAACAAATTATGGATGAGCTCAACTGGCACAGCTGCTCCTGGATCAACTCCACCCGCTTTGTGCTAGATACACCCATTGGCAAGGTGCGGCGAGAAAATTTGATCGATTACGACAAGAAAAATGGGGTTGTACTGTTTGAGCGCGACGGCAAGCGGGTGCAGTATCCCGACCTACCCGAGCATTTAGATACTCCTGGTGATCTCAAAACCATGCTGTGGCAAGATGCAGTCAACTAGCGGCCCGCCAGCGAGGCGCGGTTGGTTGTATCGGGTAGCGTAAGCGGAAAATAGAGCGGCGAGCTGTTGCCTTTTAATGTATGGTAGGCTACCCATGCCCCCACAACACACCACACGTAGTGGCGGGTTTGGTCGGTGGGAATCGCAGCCACAAAGGCATCTAGTGGCGCTGCAGCTGGCCAGCGTTTGAGCCAGCGTCTTAGGGCCGGTTCTCCGCGATTGTAGGCGGCAACAGCCAGCGCCGGATGCCACAGTTGGCCCATTAAATCCATAAAGTGGTTTGCTGCCAAACGGGCACTGAGCTGTGGGTTGAGCAGCTGCTGCAGTGTAGGCGGTGGCAGGCCAATGCTTTGTGCCACCTGCTTGGCTGTCGGCTCTATAAACTGAAACAGTCCAGCAGCTCCAGCCCAGGAGATAACCTGCGCATCGAGCATGCTCTCTTGCCAAGCAATGGCCTGCAGCAGCTCCACGGGCAAGCCGCGCGAGTCGGCCGCTGTGCGCATGATATCGGCGTAAGCATTGGGGTGCAACAGCTGCCATAGCAGCAGTGAATTTTGGTTGAGTGCCCCTGCAGGATACCCTTTGCCCCATGCACGCATGAGCTGATGGCTTTTGTACAGCTGACCCGCCCGGTGCGACAGGTAGGCGGCCCATAGCCAGTCACCCCTGCCCTTGAGGTGACGACGCGCCATCGAATCAGAAAAAGATTGCAGCAGCAGCGATGCCTGTTCACCATAGCCTGCCGCAATCCAGCGCTGCAGCTGCAGTAGCTTGCTGTTGTGCAGCACCTCCTTGGGCGGCTTTGGCACAACATTTGCCAAAATAATCTCCATGGGTGGCTGAAACCGCTTTGTTGCTGTTGCATGACCAGCAGCTTGGGCATGCTGCAGCATGCGGCGAGCCAAATAGCCGTGATAGGTTGTGGGCCGCTGCTGCGCAAGAGTGGCCAGCAGCTGCGCGCCTCGTTGCCGGCTTTTGGCAAGTTGGCTTGGCCGCAGCTGCATCACATCGGGATAAAGCAACAGCCGCCCCAGCCAATATGTGGCCTGATCGCGCCGCAGCTGCGACGCTTTCTTGTTGCGACGAATAGCGGTAAACCGCTGCACAGCCCGATCATGCTGGCCGGCGCGTGCCTGCTCAAAGGCGGCTGCAAACCGAGCCCTGGGTACCATATCGCCGCCAGGAAACTCCTGCACAAGCCGCATCAGCGTCGCATCGGCCTGCTCAAGTTTGTTGAGCTGCAGCAGCACACCCGCTTTCCACCACAACACATCGTCTGAAAACGCATGCTGCGGGTAGCGCTGCACAAAGGCATCAAACTGCGGCAACTTTGCGACAGAGGGTCGAAACGAGAGAATACGCAAACGCAAATAGGCCGCATTGCGGGCAAAGGGCTGCGCGCACCCATCTAGCTTGGCAAGAATTTGCAGCGCCTTGCTGTATTGACGCTGCTGCCGCGCCAATTTGCCCAGCAGGTAATTCACCTCACACGTAAAAGCACTCGGCTGAAGCCCCAGCGGCAACCTAAGTGTATGTAGCAGCTTTTCGGCTGACGCATGGTGATGCCGCTTGACCAACACCTTGGCACGCTGCAGCCGCTGCGCAATGGTCAGCTGCTGCTGCCACGGCAAACTCAAGGCATCTGCCAGCGCCCGCTGACTAGCCGATGTCTCTGCCAACTGCACATACAACTTCGTCAAAATAGGCCGCAGCAAAGCATCATGCTGCTGCCGCGACACAGCCCGCGCCAAGGTCCACAACAGATCGGCAAACTGCTCGCGCCGCCCATTACTCCACCCACTCACATCAATATCAAGCAGCCCACTAGACCGCGCCGACTGCAGCGAAGCAAGCGGCTGCTGCACAGCGTGCAGCACAGCAGGCAGCTGATTATACCGCAACAAAACAGGAATCGCCTGCTGCAGCACCACCACATTGTGCCCCCAAAAAGCACTACGCAACACACGAAGCCAATGCTCAACAGCCCGCTGCTGCGCACCATGCGCAGTCAAACATTGCGCCAACCGCAACCTAGCAGCCTCCGCCAACGGCTTGTGCACCAAGTGTGCAGCAGCAGCCCGACATGCTGTTGGCATTTTTTTCGCAGCATGAGCGTTGTCTGGCACTGCCAGCATCAACAAAAAAACAGAGACGGTAATAACAACACGCAACATGGCAACTCTTCTTCACTATGTTAACACGGCACACAACGGTTCTAATCCCAACGCCCCAACCCCCTGCGCAGCAACCAAATACCCTCTTTGCAAACCACATTGCTTAAATAAAATAAGCATATGCTTATTGACACCGTGCATATCAAGACATGTATCAACCATATTAAAGCCAGTAAAACGCATAAGAAGCCGCCATGCTCTACCAACTTGCAATAAACCAATTATCTGAGTATTATTCACGTAGATAAGAAAAGAGAGGTCTAGCCATGTACAAAAGACAAGCTGCTTTAGCATTAGGTCTACTGGGCGCCATGTGTGCCTGTAGCGATTCCACAGAGAGTGAAACGCCCGCCGCCAATCAGGCATCTCCTACAAACAACCAGACAGCAAACAATAGTGGGCCGCTGGTACAAAATCTGGGTATAGTTAAACAAAACTTAAATAATACATGTACGCTCTCAAAACCTAAAATAACACACGGACAGCAAATATGTAGCCCCAGATTAAATTCTAAATCTCTTCCGCCTAATTACGACTTAGATTTATTTGAAACCTCAAAGCAATACCGCATAACCATGGCTGTAAATCCAAATTTATGCCTTTCATCTGACTTATATCAATATAATTATCAAGGAAAAAAAATTAAAGGCCTACGACTTTATGACACAAATAACAATAAAGACAAATGTCTTTGGAAAATAATTTTATACTATTATACCGATAAAACCATGAAGGATGCCTGTGTAATAAGTAATCCTTATTACACGCTTCAATCAGTATCACTCTCAAACTCTAAAATGCCTGCAATTCTTTACATTGGCAACAACAACACATTAAACTTTACAGACAAACCCAACCCAAACGGAAATGAAAACACTAACTTTATTATCACAATAGAAGCCTTTACAGATAGCAGCAATACATTATGCGCATTGACTTACAATCTTGATAGCACAAATAATATTGTATTAGATAATCTTACGACCACTACTGAAAGCGACGGTACAACTAAGAGAGAATTTACCATGCCAAATGACTGTAATACATCAGCCGCTACTAACGGCACTGTCAAAAGGCGCATGTACCGCTTTGTCAATATAGAACAATTAAACTTTGCTCTTTACAAAACGACAGATTACAAAAATAAAGCTGATGAAGATAATAAACGGAATGGAGTTGACTTCGCAACAATTTTAAAAGCACGCCCAAGAAGTGATAACCACTTGGTTATTTGCCCACAAAATAGCGCAGCAAGTATCAAGCAGTACAACACTATTCAAAACGAGAAAAAACTAAAAAATCCCGACCCCAATCGATATGGAAGCAGCCTATGGAATATTGAAGAGGTACCGGATACAGAAAGCAACTCAAGTCCCTGACACCCACAATATCACGTATACTTCCAACACACGCATCGTCAAACTCAATGTCTGGTCTCCATATCCACTGCTTTCTATGACTGTATAAGTGCAACCTTAGGTGAGCTTAGGCAGCAGCACTGGATTGTCACAAAACAGCTTTTTTGTGGATGAAATGGATCTGCTCACCTGTTATAGACATTGCAGGCAAACAGCTAAAGAGGCAGTCTGATTGAAACCCGATGCCACACCGCACGACATCTTTGCCAAGGCTGCTTTTCGCAACCCGCTGGTCTATCGCCCGTTCATACGCGAACACACGCCACCTGAGTTGCTTGGGCACATCGACACAAGCAAAATCGAGGTGATGCCGGTCGGTTTTCCGCTAAGCAACCCGTTGCAGGCAGCCGATATTGTGCTGCGTGCCCCGCTG
>JBCCEX010000028.1:0-11427 GCA_039030035.1 Myxococcota bacterium | reverse complement strand
GAGACAGGGGGAGGTCACCAAAAGAAAAGCAGTGACACCTTTTATAACACTCGCATTATTGTTGCTATATCAGCTATACTTAACGAAAGTGTTGTATGTGAGCAGAAGGAGAAAGCAGATGAGCAATTATGCCAGGTATGTAAAATTTTCAGTGATGGCGCTGACCATGTCTGTTGCGCAAACCAGCTGGGTTTGGGCACAGCAACCAGATGCAACCCAACCGCAGCAGAAAGAAACACAACAACAGCCACCACAAGCAGATGCAGCGCAACAACAGGATCAATCCAATCAGCAGCCTGATTCTCAGCAACCAAGTGTTAAAGACCAGCCGCAGGGAGAGACACAACAACAACCTCAACAAGCAAATAGAGCGCAACAACAAGATGAATCTAACCAGCAGCCCGATTCTCAGCAACCGAGTGTTGACGAATCTGTATCATCGTTACCAAAAATCGACTCTAAGTTGGGTGTTCCGCCCGAAGAGAAATTTGCTTTGTACCGTGTGTTGCAGATGCGACAAGATGTGCGCAAGCAGATGCAGCAAATGTACGGCATGCAGAACCGCTTGCAAGATTTGGGCAACAACATAGCAGCTTTTTATGAGACCGATGCACGGTTGGTTATTTTTGGAGAAAACAGCATGCAGCGCCAGGGCTATCAGCTTAAAAAGGCGGTGTATTTTTTAGACGAAGACAAAATAGCCGAATACAATTATCAACCCAGCAAGCCGCAACCGGCAACAGGCCCTATATTTGAAGGAGCTGTCTCACCGGGTTGCCACAAACTGCTGGTGCAGCTTGACTACCATGTGCAGCAAAGGCCGTTTCCCTACAAAACCGGATACGGTGTGCGCATGCAAGGGGCGCAATCGTTTCGTATGAAAGAGGGGCAGACCGTTGTGTTGCGATCGGTTGGGTTTACGCAGGAGTCTCAAACCAGCACAAATGGTAAGCAGGGTGAGTTGCAGGTTATTCAATTTGTGATGCAA
This sequence comes from Myxococcota bacterium, assembly GCA_039030035.1. Classification (GTDB taxonomy): domain Bacteria; phylum Myxococcota; class UBA727; order UBA727; family JABDBI01; genus JBCCEX01. Next base: position 10,439 of record JBCCEX010000028.1, on the reverse strand, counting down.
GCAGAGCCCAATGATATAAAGGGCAAGCCTATTGTCAATTTGAAAGATGTGTTCAATGAGGCTGGTTTGGAGGTGTTTGTGCAAAACAACATGCCGCCAGAATATAAACTCGTTGGTTTTGAAGTGCGTCTCAACGGCATTCCTCTGCGCGATTATGTAAAGCTGTACCGTGAGGCAAACAGTGCTGCCGCCGCGCAAAGTCCTGTAAACAACCAAGATGCAACAGGTAAATTGCTGTTTCGTGGCCCCGTTGCACCGGGAACCAAACAGCTGTTACAAGTGCAGGTGACCTATCAGGGGCAAGAGAAAAATTATGGTTACCTGGGCCACCATCAATTTGCTTTGAACTTTGAACGTAAAATCGATCTACCGGCCAATGCCACAACACCTGTTCAACTAACTGCCTACCTGGGTGACCCTGATGCCTTTGTGGTTGAAAAAACTCCATCGGTGCGCATGGATATCTTTCAAGCATCGGTGGGTGCAGACAAAGTGGAGCTTGTTGATAGTTGTAAAACAGTTGAATACTTTGCTGCCAAACGCAAACAGGAGGCGCAACAGCAGCCTCAGGGTAGCACTGCGGCAACACCAGCTGCGCCAGACTCTTCGCCCCAAAACAGTGCTGCAGGTTCATCCGCTACGCAAAAGCCTGCATCAAAGGAGCAGCTGGAGCCATGAGGCATACATTGCACACGTATACAGTGCGTGCGCCGGCACCTTTTGTGCTGATGTTCATCACCTGCTTTGCATGCTGGATGTGTGGTTGTGCATCTCGAACTCAGGTTGTGCAACCCATTCGCACACCCAAAGTGGTTCGTCGTGCTCAAGCAGCCAACATTTCGTTGAAAAATCGAGCCAACCGCCTATTACAAGAGGCACAGATTCGTTTTGCAGCTCAAGACTATGCAGCTGTAACAAACATGCTGTACCCACTGCTTGACAAACCCAACCTGCCTGCGCCACAAAAACAGCGTGCTACTCTCTTTGTTGCCGAAACCGCATGGCGGCAGCGGCAACTGCTGTTGGCATGGTTGGCATACGAGAGCTTGGCACAGCACAGCAGATCGACAACACGCCAAATTGCTCGGGCGCGCCTAATGCAAATAGCCAATGCATTGGGACAGTGGCAACAGCTCTCCTCTTTTTACAAAGCCTATGCTGCCGAGGTAGGGTCCGTGCCGCTATCGCTACGCTATTTGCAGGGCAAGGCTCTGTTTTATTTGGGCAAAAACAGTGAGGCGTTGCAGCACTTGACTGCTGTTACCCAAACAAGCATCTATTTTTACCGTGCCAAGTATCTGATGGGCACAGTATATGTGCGCTTAAAAAATTGGCCGGCCGCTGCCAGACAGTTTGAGCATATTGTGCAACAACAGCACCTTGGCATCGATCGCGTGATTTATCAAAAAGCTCTGCTTGCCATAGCCCGTTTGTACGATCGACAGCAAAATTGGCAGCAGGCTTTGGCATTTTACCAACGTGTCGACAAAGACTCCGAGCAATACGTATGGGCGCTTTATGAGCAGGCGTTGCTGCGTTACAAAATGGGCGATGCGGCCTTGGCAAACAATCACAAGCAGCCCGCACGCAAGCATTACACAACTGCTGCCGACTTTCTGCACAAACTGCAGTATCATGCTGCAGACAAATATCGGCATCCTAAAGTGCAAATTCTGTTGGCCGACATCGCCCGCAAGCAGGGCATGCGCACGCGGGCACAAGCGATCTACACAGCTGTGTTAAATCGTTATCAACCCATCTACGATGATCTAGCAAAAACAGACAAACAGGCTATGGCTGTGCAGCAACTATACGACACACATCTGTTTGTGCCACCTGCGCAAATCGCTGGGCAATATGCGACATTGCAGCAGCTGCAAGCTAGCCTAAAACCACAATCTGCCCAGCAACAGCCATGGCCGCAAGCTCAACTATATCGTATGCGTGTGCAGGCAATGCAGCTTGGTGTCAATACTGCTTGGGCCCCCATGCTACGCAACAATTTAAGTCAACTATTGCGTTGGGCTCGCGCAGGAATGGTACAGTTAAAAATTGCCAATAGAGAGCGTTGGCTGCAAAAAATGAATGCTGTGCAACAGCAGAGAGATGAAGCGCTACAGCGAGGCAATCGCTTATCCGATGAGGTGTAATTGATGTATTTTGTTCGTCTGCATGCGGCTATGATGATAGCAGCACCTTTACTGTTATCCCCTTCTATTGGTGCACAAGATGTAAATGCAACACAACAACCATCGCCTCAAGATGGCACCGCTGCCACAACACAGCCACAGCAGCCTGATGCAACAGCCGCACAACCGCCACAAAAGAAGATACCCAAACAGTTGCCGCCTCATTTGCAGCGACTAAAATCTTTTGTTGAGCTGCAGCAACAACTCAAAAAGCAATACAGTCTCTTTGCACAGCAAAATGAGCGTTTGCAAGAGCAGATGCAACAGATGAAACAGCAGCTGTCTGAGCATCGGCAACAAAGTGTAGATGCTTTGTTTAATCCACTGCTGGGGCAAATGAATGGTGACCGACAGCAGGCGCGTCTTGTTGCTATTCAAGAATTGGAGCTCCTGCAATCTTATCCCCCCAATCCACAAGTCACCCCTGCTGTGCTGTTGCGTTTGGGACAGCTGTATTTTGAACAAGACGACAGCGATCACATGGCTAAAATGGAGGAGTTTTCTAAAAAATTAGAGGCTCTTCCAAAAGGACAGCAGGCAGATGATCTGACCATACCAGAACAAAATTTCCGACGCAGCATTGATGTACTAGAACAGCTCACCAACAATTATCCCTCTTACCAAAACCTCGACATTGCGTTGTACCTACTAGGGATTTGTACCTACATGCAGGGAGATTTTGAAGACGCCGTCGATGCCTGGCGCCAGCTCGCCGAACAACATCCACAAAGTGCTTTTCGCGACGAAGTGCTGTTTCGGCTGGGTGATTACGATTTTGATGATCGCTATTTTACCGAAGCTGCTGCATGGTACAGCCAAGTTTCAGATCCACAATCGCCCTTTTATGAAAGGGCGCTGTACAAGCTGGCCTGGTCTTACTACCTCGATAGCAAATACATGAATGCTGTAGCAACATTTATGAAACTGCTTGATAGTATGTGGCCACAAGAGTCTCGCAGGGATTCGACTATGGCGCAAGAGGCCATTCGTTACATTGTTAATAGTTTTATTGATCAGGAGGCCGAGCAGCTCAGCAAAACGACGAAACCTGTCAAGCGTCATCAAAAAAAACCATCCAAAGGATCGCAGGTGATTGTTGTAGAGCGAATGAAAAGCTATTTTCTTAAAAGGCCACGCCCCTACAACCGTACCATTTTTATGCATCTGGGTGATGTGATGGCAAAGGGGGCTGAAACCAAAGCAGCAGTTGCCGCCTACCGCTTTTTGCTGCAGCAAGATCCCATGCACAAAGATGCACCCGATTTATATGCACGTATCTTGCAAGTGCTGGATGAGTCGGATGCTACCAAAGAGTCGATGCAGCTACGGCAACAACTGGTGCAAAAATTTGGCCCCAACAGCAAATGGATGCTGCAACATGCTACAAATGAGGAGCTGATCGAAAAAACAGGCTTGTGGGTGCGAGATGTCATACTAGCAGCAGCCGTGTATGAGCATAAGCAGGGCAACGTATATCGCGATGCAGCAAAAACAAAGATTGCCTATGTACATTATGAGCAGGCGGCGCGTTTGTATATTCGCTACCTCAATCTTTATCCGCAGTGGCCCGATGTTGATCAAGCCATTTTTTACCTAGCTGAAGTCACTCTAGAGATGGGGCTATTTGGCAACAGCATTCGGCTATACCAGCAGCTACAAAATTGGATCTGGAGCACAAAATACAAAAAACAGGCATATATGGGGGTGGTATTTGCCTATCAACAAGCCATTGAGTTACAGGAGTCTAGAGGAAAATTAGAAAAGTTAGATATCTCCTCCTTGTCACCCAGTGAAAAATCTCCCCAACCGCGTCCGATTCCACAGCTACGCAAGCTGTATATTGAGGCTGTTGACGAAGTGTTGCGGCGCTATCCCGATTTTGAAAACACGGCTGACGTGCTGTTTTATACGGGGGCTATCTACTATGTGTATGGCTACGAACAAGAGGCGCGTCGTCGACTAGTGCTGGTGTTGCGCAACTACCCCGACACGCAGGCTGCACATGCTGTGGCGATTCTGTTTGTGAATGAAGAAGCTGATGTTGAAAACTGGCGCGAGGTGATTGCCTTGGCCAATTTGTATGCAAGTCAAAACATTGGCGGACGAGCGAAAGAGTATGAGCGGATCGAGATGCGTGCACGCTTTAAGTTGGCAGCTCAATTGATTGAGCAAGCACGTGTCGCTAAAGAGGCCGGCAAACTCTCTGAAGCGAAGGAGCATTTTGCTGAGGCTGCTGATTTATATGCCCAGCTGCTGCGCCTTGGCGCTGTCAAAGAGTACACCGATTTGGCCCTATACAACATGGCTGTGGCGCTGGGTGAAGCGGGTCGATCACAGCAGGCAATTGATATCTACAAACGGGTCTATCGTGAACACCCCAAAAGCCAGTACGCGTTGCCGGCACTGTTTCAGGTGGCACTATGGCAAGAGAAGCGACTCGACTTTGATATCGCCTCCAAAAGCTATCTGCGTTTGGCCAAAGACTACCCCAAATCGACACAGGCAGGAGATGCTTTGTTAAATGCTGCGGTGCTGCGCGAAGCAGACGGTCAATTTTTGGGAGCCTCAACGCTGTTTTTGGATTTTGCCACACGGTTTCCTAAGCGCTCAGAAGCAGCAGGTGCCTACCTCAAAGCGGCACAGCTGCGTGCTAAAGCGGGTGATCTGGCTGGACAGCGCCGCATGTTGCAGAAATTCATCAACCGCTACCGTAGCAATGCTGCCAAACAACCCGATGTGGTTGAGGCCATGGTTGCATTGGGCGACTCTTACAATACATCGGCACAGCAGAACAAATCCAAAAAAACAGCTCGCAACCTGCGGCGTCGATACATACAAACATACAAACAAGCTGTGGCTCTCTACAAAGCAAATCCACAGGCTATGGCCACATCTACACGCGCAGCTTACTTTGCTGCCAAAGCCGATTTTACTTTGATGCAGCCCGACTTTGTTGCCTATCAACGCATGAAACTAGACTCCAAAAGAGCCAAAAAACAGGCTACTCAGCTCACCAAAAAAGGACAGCGACTGGCCGAATTAGAGAAGGTATACAAAGCTTTTATTGCAACATACAAAAGCGCCTACTGGAGCGCACAAGCTCTATACCGCATGGGTGCTTTGTACGAATCGCTGTATCGTGCTATGTTTGGTGCCCCCTGCCCGATTGAGGTGCGTCGCATTGATCCCGAATTTGGCTGCGATGAGTACTTTGATGCATTGGCAGAAAAGGCAGCTCCCGTAGAAGAGAAGGCGTTGCAGCTTTATGAAACAGCACGGCAACAGGCATCTAACCTCTCTGATCCCAAAGCACAGCAACTGCTCGTACAGCTGCAAACTGCGCTGCACAAAATGCGCCCTGGAGACTATGTGTTGCCAGCCACCACGCTGCGTTATCCACAAATCGATGACATGTATGCATCTGGCATTGCCGCCGAAGGCATGGTACCCTCCTCGGGCATGCTGCTATACCCCACAGCAGGCGATTTTGCCCTGTTTGATACAGAAAAACTGCCTGCTGCTGCTGTGCAAAAATCAGGTGATGACAAATCTCAAGCAGGTGACGATGTTGAAGAGCCGCAGCAAAAGGGCGATGCATCACCGCAGCAAGACAACGCTGACAGTAACAAACCTCAAGAAAGTGGCGATGCTGAACAGCTGCAGCAGCAGGGAGATCCATCACAGCAGCAAGACAACGCTGACAGTGACAAACCTGAAAAAAGCGGCGGTGCTGATGAACCGCAGCAGCAAGACAAAACTGACAATGACAAACCTCAGGAGAGTGACGATGGTGGTGCTGTAAAGCAAGAGGCTACCAAACCGCAACAACCAAACACAGATCAAGTGGAGTAATAAGATGACGATAGGACATGCAAGCCGAACAAAAGCTGTAGCACTCACGTTGTTGATGGCAATGGGATCCCTGTGGTGCACAGGGTGTGCGTCTACACAAAAACGTGCTGAGCAAAAGCGCTTGGCTTTGATGCAGTCGATTGCAGGTGCCGATTACCGTACATTGGCGCAGCAGGCACTGCAGGCTTGGATAAAGCAAGATCGAGAACAGGCGATTGAGCTGTATGAGAGGTGTTTGTTGGTGCGTGAAGATTCAGCTGTATGTCTCAATGATCTGGTTCTGATTTTGTATGTCACAGGGCAGACCCAGCAGGCGCAACAGCGTGTTGCCGAAGCTCTTGAAAAGCACCCCAAGCGGGTAAACTCCCAGGTCGCTGCAGCAACATTGGCACTGCTGCAAGATAAACTGCAAGAGGCTGAAAAATATGGTCGTGCCGCAATTCACATCGACTCCAATAATGCCATAGCCATGGTGATTATGGCCAGAGTGTTTTATCAGCAAGGCCGTGTAGAGGCAGCAAGATGGGTGCTCGAAAATGCCACGCAGATTGCTCCTGACGATGGTGTAGCACAACTGTGGATGGGGCATGTGCTGCGCCGACAAGATCGCAACCGTGAAGCGCTTGATGCCTACCAAAAGGCGATGCAGCTGCGCCCCGATCTATGGGAGGCTTACGAGAGCTACGGTGTGCTGATGCTCGATCGTGGTGAGGCCAATAAAGCTATTGCGGCATTTGAACATGTAGTGGGTTTGCGGCCAGAATATGCCAACGGTTACCTGCACTTGGCTGCCGCCTTAACCAGCAAAAACGAACATGCGCGAGCTGAAGAGATGGAAAACAGAGCGCTGCAGCTTAACCCCAAATTGGCAGCGGTCTATTTTAATCGCGGTGTGCGCTACCGTAACGGTAAGTTCGAAAACATGCCCGATCTAAAACGTTGGCAGGCATCCAAAGAGGCCTTTGAACTGTTTCTAACAACAGCAAAAGATGCGCAGCCGCCGGTCACCAAACAGCAGCAGGAGCAGGCCAAAAAATATGTTGCTGAGCTAAACGAACAAATTAAGACGGAGCAGCAAGCACAAGAGGCTGCCCGCCAAGCTGAAGAGGAGGAACGCCGAGCCGCCGAGCAGGAGGCGAAGCAGCAAGATGAGCAGCAGGAGAATCCCGACAAGGATGAACAGCAGCCCGACCAAGAGGGTGAGCAGCCTAATCAAAACAATGCTCCTCAAGACGAACAGGCACCACAGCAACAAGAGTCGCAGCAGCCAGATGCACAACAGCCACAAGCTGAACAAGAGTCGCAGCAGCCAGACGCACAACAGCCACAAGGGGGCGAACAGACTGCTGATTAAAGGAGTTATTATGTTCAACAGCTTAACAAAGGAGATTTCATGACCAAACGCAATCCATACAAAAAGATCATGGCAAAAGCTTTCGCCTACGCCTGTATGATACATTGCCTAAGCCTGCATGCTTTAGCTGCTGCCAACAAGGTGATTGATCTAGGTGAAACATCCATTAAGGGCAAGCGTGCATCACCCGAGGTCTTTTTTATTTTAAGCACCAGCCCCGTTGAATTTGAGCAAACCGAAGGGCAGCTACAACCCGATGTGATCGATGGTATTGAGCAGGAGGCGCACACAGCTCCATTTTAGAGCGTTTGCAACACAATATTATGCGGGCCGCTTGGTGCATTGCAGCACTCTTTTTGCCAATTGCACTAGGCTGCCAAACAGTTGCAACAGCTGTTGCAGCAAGGGGAAGAGAGATGATGGTGAATGGTGAGAACAATGCAGCACAAGCGCTGCAGCAAGAGTGTGAACAGCAGCTGCAGCTTGTGCAGCAGCTGCTGCAGCAAATTTTGGCTGTTGCCGGCAAACGCAACCAAAAAAACACGCTGCTGCCCTACAACGACATGCTTGTGCATCTAGATGCAATCTTGAGCAAAGCCAGTTTGCTAGACAATGTTCACCCCCAACAAGCACTACGGCAGCAGGCGCAAGTTTGTGAGCAGCAGGCCAAAAAGCTAGCAACAAACCTATCGCTAAATCGCTCGCTATACGATGCCCTAGCAGCAGTACCATCCGATGCGCTAGACCCGCTAGCCAAACGCATGCTCGACAAAACCCTACGCGATTTTCGCCGCAGCGGTGTCGATCGCGACGAGCCCACACGCAAGCAAATCGCCCAGCTCAACGACGACATAACCAAGCTGCAACAAACATTCGAACAAAATATTCGACAACACACCCACTTTATCACACTCTCATCGGTCGATGAGCTAGCAGGTTTGCCGCAAGATTACATCGATGCACATCCAGCCAATGCGCAAGGTCACATTCGTATCAGCACCGATTACCCCGACTTCATTCCCTTCATGGCATACGCCCACAGCAGCAAACGGCGGCAAGAGCTATGGTTTGCATTTGTTCGCCGCGGCCACCCCGACAACGGCACCGTGCTGCAGCAGCTGTTTGCCAAGCGTCATCAGCTAGCCAGTTTGCTAGGATTTGCGTCGTATGCTGCCTATGCCACCCAAAACAAAATGGTGCAAAATCCACAAAAAGTGCAGCAGTTTATTGAGCAGATCGCACAGCTAGCACAACCCCTATCGCAGCAAGAGTACAATGCACTACTAGCACAAAAGCAGCAACAACAGCCGCAAGCACAAACAGTTGCAGCATTTGAACGCTCCTACCTACAGCAGCAACTGCAACAAGAGCGTTTCGCCTTCAACACACAACAAATGCGCCCCTATTTTCCCTTCTATCAGGTGCAGCAAGGCCTGTTTGCCCTCACCAGCGAGCTGTTTGGTGTGCGCTACCAGCCGGTGGCACATCAATCTGCCCATGTATGGCACGAGTCGGTGCAGGTGTACGATGTCTATCAGCAAGACAAACCCATTGGCCGTATCTACCTCGATCTACACCCACGTGAAGGCAAATACAAACATGCAGCACAATTCTCTTTGGTGAGCGGCCTAACCAATCGACAGCTACCAGAAGGCGTATTGGTATGCAACTTCACCCAGCCCACCGCCAACAATCCAGCTCTCATGGAGCCGGCAGATGTACAAACCTTCTTTCATGAGTTTGGCCACCTACTGCATCATATTTTTGGCGGACAAAACAAAACCTGGATCGATTTTTCAGGCGTAGCAACCGAATGGGACTTTGTAGAAGCACCATCACAACTACTAGAAGAGTGGGTGATGGAGCCACAAGTCCTACAGCAATTCGCCCACCACCACCAAACCGCCGAGGTGATGCCCACACAACTCATCAAACGTTTTCGCCGCTCACAAGAGTTCGGCAAAGGCCTAGACATAAGACAGCAAATGTTTTATGCAGCGCTCAGCCTGCAATATCACCAACAAAACACCACCACCAGCAGCGACCTACTAACCCTACTACAGCAACTACAACAAAGCTACAGCCCCTTCGCCTACGTACCCGACACCCATTTTCACCTCAGCTTCGGCCACCTAGGCGGCTACTCAGCCCTGTACTACACCTACATGTGGTCAAAAGCCATCGCCAAAGACCTATTTACCCCGTTTCAGCAACACGGCCTACTCAACACCCACATAGCACAACGCTACCGCGACACCGTACTTGTGCCAGGCGGCAGCAAAGATGCTGCCCAACTGGTCGAAGACTTTTTAGGGCGCCCATGGCAACTCAACGCTTTTAAACAGTGGCTACAAAGCGACAGCGACAAGGCACAATCATAAATTGTGCAAAACTTTCTAAATCAAAAATGTCGCGTGCGGCATCAACCGCAGCTACGCTGGAAAAGCACACACCACACGGTTACACTCCAACCTCCAAATCCACCAAACTTCTGCTCATTCATCTTCACTACTACTCCCCTTACCAAAACCCTTATCTCTCCTAAAATCACCCAAATACCAACGAATCAACCCGATTATACTTACATCAACATCAACTGACCAACCCCGCGGCCAATTCTCACGACCATAACCAGATACCAAGTCCCCCTTATCATCACAAAAACCACCTCTCTGCAAAATCAAACGACGACGACCATCATCCAAACCTAAAGAACCACGAAAATCTACACCACCCAAATACAAACCAGGATACTCACAAGCCATCCACCTCACTCGCCAACTCACACTTACACTCAACTCTAGCTCAGATAAAAAGACACCCTCACTTCCAGCAGAGGCGAGCCGGCCCCCGTCCGGCGAAAAGCTGACGCTATAAACGTATGAAGTATGCCCCTTGAAGACCTTGAGAGCCTGGCCGTTGGTCACATCCCACAGCCGCACCGTCTGGTCATTACTGGCTGAGGCGATTCTGCCCGATGGCGAACGTATCCTTGGCCTGGGCGACCAGGGCGCCGGCGGGTTGGGCATCCCGATCGGCAAGCT
>JBCCEX010000027.1:0-11473 GCA_039030035.1 Myxococcota bacterium | reverse complement strand
TGCAGTGTTTGCGTGAGTATCAGCCATTTGTAACCCTCTTTGGCACTCCATAGTTTAATGGTGCCGCTGCTGTCAGCTGCAGCGATAAGGCGCTGGTGGTTAATAGCCGTGCTGGTTACCGAATATTTGTGGCCGTTGTATTCAGGTGCTGGCGATTTGTGTAGCTGCCTGTTACCATTTGCCTTTTTGAGATCCCACACTTTCACAATGCCTTGCTGCTGGTGCTGACCGCCCGATACCAGGTAGTTGCCGTCGGGGCTTAGAGCCATGGTTGTAATGTAGCCGATTTGATTTGCAGTGTCCGTCTTGTTTTGTGTTGGCTCTGGTGTTGCCGCCAAGCTCGGCAACGCGGCTAGCTGTAATGCCGTGAACATGCCTGCTGTCCACAAGTTGGGGCAAACAGGTACTCTTAGGTTTCTTGGTATGTGTTTCATGCTTTCTCCGGTATGTTTGTTTTTTAAAGGAATAACCAACCCTCATCTACTAATATCGATATATGAGTGTTGCTTGTCAATATCTTTGCGTGAGTTTTTTTGTTTTGTAGTTTCATTGTTTAGAGGGTTCTCAACATCCAAACTGGTATCAAAAATAAAGGGGATTTGAAGACAATTAATATATGGCAATACTCAGCACACTTTAATCTTTTTATACTGCAACCCTTTCATGGCAGCAGTTTTTGGGAATTGAGATTGCTAAGCTCAAGCAGTATTGCGCTTTGGTAACACGATACGACTTGATAGTCAGTGTTTGCAACAGCCTTGCCCCGGCTACGGCCACTGTGGTTGTTGGGCAATCTCTTGTAACACAGCCAGCAAACGGGGATTTAGGCACTGTTTGGCTACCAATATGCTCAGCCAGCATGGTAGCTTGTTGTGGTTGGGGCGATTGTTTGATTGGGGCATATTGCTGATATTCATGGTGACAAGTGGGTTTTGCAATGCATATTTACTATTGACAAGAGCAGAGACAACTGCAACATGGTGAAAATGGCGAAAGTGAATCTGGGCGATGCCGTTGGTTAGTTCTAGCTGCTGCACCTCGTAGGGGGTGTGGGTGGTGTATAGGCCGGCTTGTAGCCCTTTGGCTAGGCTCTCCCAGGCGGTCCACAGGAGTGTGCAGCCGATTGGGTTGGGTTGTGCGGCGGTTTGCAGCAGCTGTTGTTCGTGTGGTGTTAGGCGGTGCCATATGGTATGTGCGTGGTTGGGGTCAACTGGCTCAATGTCAATGGCCATGGGGTGGCTTTGTGCGAAGGCAACGGCTGCAGCAATACGATGGGTGTGTGCAATGCTTACGCCTATGGCGTGTGGGGTGGGTGGGTGTAGCAGCAGTGGTTGTCCAAATATGCCGTTGGTGATGCAGATGCGGTTGAGCTGTGTTGTCTGTTTGGTGCATTGTAGTAGTGCTTGCTTGGCGCACAATCGACCTATGATGTAGCTGCTTTTGCGCTTGTTTGATCTGTAGGTGGCGAGTTGTTGCCTCTCGGTTGGATGCAAAATCATGTGTTGTTGTGCTTGTGCGGTGGCGTGGGGCTGTATTGTAGCAATGTTGAGGCATGCGGTTGTGCTACAAGCTGGCCAGCGGGTGGGTGGTGATGGGGGGGCATGTTGCAATAGGGGCAGCTCAAACGTGCGCAGGTGAGTGGTGTCGATAAAATCAACCATATTGGCTGCGGGTTGGCACAACGGCATCATTGTGATTCATTGTGCTGTTTGAGGGCGCGCTTTTGGGCGGTTGGGTTTTCGTGATGTGCGTGATCTTTTGTAAATGCGCACGCAATTGCGTCCCTCTTGCTTAGCCTGATACAACGCGCTGTCTGCAGCCTCAAACAGACCTTTGCAGGCGTCGCTGCTGCCGGCAACGTCATCGGGGTATTGTGCAACGCCTACAGAGATCGACATAGATCCCTTTGGTTGTTCGTTGCTGCCTGGCAGCGACAGTGCAACAACCGCTTTGCATAGCTTGCCGGCAACATAGGCAGCAGCGTCGCGCGAGGTTTGTGGCAGCACCACACAAAACTCTTCGCCACCATAGCGGGCCACGCGATCTACCTGTCGTACATGTTGCTGCAGGCATTGTGCTACATGTTTGAGCGCTTCGTCTCCAAGCACATGGCCTTGCAGATCGTTGTAGACCTTAAAATCATCTACATCGATCATCAAAATAGACAGCGGCATAGCAAATCGTTGACAGCGGGCGATCTCCTCTTGCAGGCCACGCTCCAAGGCGCGGCGATTGTTCAAAGCGGTTAGGGGGTCGCGCGTAGACATCTCTAGGGTCTCTTCATACAAACGTGCATTTGCAAATGCTGTGGCGGCCTGAGCTGCAAGGGCTGCCAACAGCTCTTGATCCTCTTGATCAAATGCATAAAGCTCGGCGTCAAAAAAGGCCATCACACCGCAAACCACCTCCTGATGTAGCATGGGCACAACCAGCATCGAACCTTGCTGCAGCTGTTCAATGAGATCGCCATTTTTGCTGTACCAGGGCTCAGGCGGTTGTTGGTTGGCCAGATGGTTGACTATGACCGGACGTTTGCTCTTTATTGCCTGCGTCAGGCTGCCTGTTGCTGTAGCGATCTGCTCAACATCAAATTGACAACCTTTGAGCCAACCATGGGTTGTTTGCAATTGCAGTTGGGGTTGATTGTGACCTTTGCTGTTTTGCTGCAGTGCAAAAATCGCAAAATCCTCATGGCCAAAGTTGTGAATGAGCTGTACCAAACGCTGCAGCAGATCCTCTTTATTTAGCGTAGCGCCCAGCTCGTGTGCAGCCCGCATCAGAAGCTCCTGATCGCGAATGTGGCGTTTGAGCGATTGGTTTGAAACTCTGAGATCTTGCGCCATTTTTTCCAGCTGCGCATGCATACCCAGCTGCCTTTGGGCCTCTTGCAAATCTTGTTGGCCTTGAATGGCATCGGCCTGTATGCTGGTGAGTACTTTTAGCAGATGGTTGAAGGCGGTCGACAGCAAACCGATTTCGTCTTGGCCATCAATATTTGCACGCACCACATAGGCGTTGTTTTCGGCCGCCTGCATGGTGCTGGCCAGCCGCATCAGGCGGGTGACAACAACCCGCTGACAGGTCCACAACATGGTGGCTGCCAAAACAGCGATGACCAGCATAAATCCAAGAGCAAACTGAATAAACAGGCGCAGCAAATTTGCGCGAATCTCTGCGCGTTGCAGCGATACTCTTACACCCTTGGCATTGTTCTGATCACTTGCCGACACGTATGTTACATGTACCAGCTCATCATCCCATACAGCATCGGAGTGTAGTGCAAACGTTAAACCTACATGTGCAGGTTGGGTGCTATCGGTCACCTCTCCTTGCCCATTCAATACATCAACAGCGTCAATACCGGTCACGTGAGCCATTTCGAGCAAAATATCGCGCGCCTTTTCTTGTTGCGGCTGTCCATCAACAATCTGGTATAGCGAGGTGATGGTTTTTGATAGCATGCGGGCTTCTGTAATAGCCTGCTGCTTGAGTATGTGATCCTCAAAAAAGAACAGGCCAACTAGAGCAACAGCAGAAAATAGCAATCCAACAACGGCAACCAACCGAGCAACATCTGTTGCAATGGAGCGTTTGAGATCAAATTGAAAACTGGGAGGCGTTTCATTGCCCATTTTGAGGATTTCCTGCGGGGGATGTCGATTGCTATTTCAAGTTGCTATTGCACAAGCCGTTGCGAGGTTTGTCTCCACGGGGTAAATCATCTAGCAGCTGACATAAATCTTGTGTTTTGGCAGCAAGGTTATCTGGCACAAAGGTCAACTGCGGAATGCGTCTCATGCGCAAACCCTTTGTCAACTCGTGTCGAAAATTGCCCGTGTGCTGCGACAATAGCACAGCTGCCTCTTGGCATTGGGAGTCGCTGCCGTAAATAGAGACAAATACCTTGGCGTGCTGACAGCCCGAAGCTACCTGCACATGGTGAATGGTCACCAAACCCGGCAAAGCAACAGGGCGCTTGCGGGTAAAGCAGTTTGCCAAAACGCGTCGAATCTCACTGCTAATGCGCTGTGGGCGGATTGATGGAGTTGCTATTGGACCCATGATATAACCTCTTTATTGCGTTTGAAAAAACTGCACACCTCTTAACACCATATCAGCTTATCGACTGCATCTCAGAATGTCAATCTGTTGATCGCGGTAATATTGGTGAAAAAATAGTTGTTTATTTGGTCAATAATTTAAGCATTTCTTTATAAACTCCTCGGACGATTCGTGTCCATCGGCAGTTAGGGTGCACGCAACACAGAATCGGGCACAATCGTTTTGTTGGCTTGCGCAAATTTAGTTAGCATGCACACGAGACGCGTTGACAGGCAGCGCCTACAAATGCTGTAAAGAGAGGGTGGGGTGCCAACGGCTTGGAGAGAAATTCGGGATGAAACTGACAGCCAATAAAAAAGGGATGGTTGGGCAGCTCGATCATCTCAACCAGCTGTTGATCGGGCGAGAGACCGCATAGTACCAAGCCGGCTTGCTGTAGCTGCTCGCGGTAGGCATTGTTGAATTCATAGCGGTGGCGGTGGCGCTCGTGAATTTCGGTGCTGCCGTATACTTTTGCAGCCAGTGAGTTGGGCTGCAGCACACAGGGGTAGCTGCCCAAACGCATGGTGCCGCCTTTTTTGCATATGCCACGCTGCAGCGGCATGAGGTGCACCACAGGGTATTGTGCATTGGGATCGAGTTCGGTTGATGTGGCGTGAGCGATATGGGCAACGTGACGGGCAAATTCGATAACAGCCATCTGCATGCCCAAGCAGATGCCTAAAAAGGGGACATTGTGTTGCCGTGCCCAGGTAACAGCGCACATTTTGCCTTCGGCGCCGCGCTCGCCAAATCCGGGGGCCACCAGCACAGCATCGAGTTGCTGTAGCTGCGCTTGTACCGTGTCTGGCGATAGCTGATCGGAGTCGACGTAGCAAAAACGCACGCGTGCTTTGTGGGCAATGCCGGCATGTACCAAAGCTTCGTGAATGCTTTTGTAGCTTTCAACCAGGCCGGTGTATTTGCCGACAATACCGACATGCACCTCACGTTGCGGGTTGCAAAAACGTTGCACAACCTGCTGCCATGGCTGCAAATCAAGAGGTTTGCTGGCGGTGAGCTGCAGGCGCTGTAGCAGCAATGTATGTAGCTGCTCTTGTTCAAGAACTAAGGGCACGCGGTATACGGTAGCCACGTCGGGGCAGTTGATCACCGCTTTGGTGTCAACATTGCAAAATAGGGCAATTTTGTTTTTGATCTCTTGTGGCACAGGTTGTTTGGCACGCAGCACAATCACATCGGGCTGAATACCGCTGGTGAGCAGCTCTTTAACAGAGTGTTGTGTCGGCTTGGTTTTGAGTTCGCCAGCGCTGTCGATGTAGGGCACGTGTGATACATGCATAGACAGCACATTGGCCCAGCCCAACTGCTGGCGCATTTGCCGAATCGCCTCCATAAAGGGCTGCGATTCAATATCGCCTACGGTGCCACCCACTTCGCAAATCAGCAGATCGCACTGTGCGGCAGCATCGTGAATCGCCTGTTTGATGGTGTCGGTAACATGGGGAATAACCTGAACGGTGGCCCCCAGGTAGTCGCCGCGGCGTTCGCGATCAAATACCCGTTGATAGATCTGGCCACTGGTGGTGCTGTTGCGCTTGCTGAGTCGTCCCGACAAAAAGCGTTCGTAGTGGCCTAAATCGAGATCGGTTTCGGCGCCATCGTCGGTGACAAACACCTCACCGTGCTGAAACGGGTTCATGGTGCCGGGATCAACATTGAGGTAGGGGTCCATTTTGAGAATGCTGACCCGCAGCCCCATACTCTCGCACAGTGCCCCAATAGAGGCCGACACAATTCCCTTGCCCACAGAGCTGAGCACACCACCTGACACGAAGATAATTTTGGGTGCTGCAGCGTTCATGGCCTGTTCATTGGGCAGTACAATTCACTCAGTTACAGCGTAACATATTGGCAGAAAAGAACCAAGCGATCTCCTGCGCTGCTGTCTGCTCGCTGTCGGATCCATGCACCGTGTTTTCTTGCAGCGACTTGCCATACAGCTGGCGCAGTGTGCCTTCGGCGGCATCGGCCGGATTGGTGGCTCCCATTATTTGCCGGTTGCGTGCAACGGCATCTTCACCCTGCAGCACCAGCAGTAGCACAAAGCCCGAGCACATGTAGTCAACCAGCTCGTCAAAAAAGGGCTTGTTGCGATGTACGGCATAAAATCCCTGCGCTTCGTGGCGACTGAGATGTTTCATGTGTGCCCCCACCACACACAACCCCTCTTGCTCAAATCGAGTCAAGATCGGGCCAATAAGATTACGTTGCACGCCGTCGGGCTTAATAATAGACAGTGTTTTTTGTTGCGCCATCTCTCCTCCTAGTTGTTGTAAATAATTGCTTTTTACCATACGCAGATTCATAGGTCTACCACCCACGCAAGCTGATGGCAGTGGCCATGAGTAAAATGCACGCTAGAGGCCGTTGGCTATCTTTGTTACGCGAAAATGGATAGCAGGGCTCTTGACAAAACGGTCTCATCGGCTACAACAGAAGAATGAATTTAAAAAATTGGAGTCAAGATGCCTACAATTAACCAATTGGTTCGTAAAGGGCGACACAACAAGGTCAAGAAAAACAAAGTGCCTAACCTGCGCGGCTGTCCGCAAAAACGGGGGGTGTGTACGCGTGTGTATACGGTCACGCCGAAAAAACCAAACTCGGCGTTGCGAAAGGTCGCGCGTGTGCGCTTAACAACTGGGGTTGAGGTGACCATCTACATTCCTGGTGAGGGTCACAACTTGCAGGAGCACTCCATGGTTCTGATTCGTGGTGGGGGTCCAAAAGACTTGCCGGGATTGCGTTACAGTGTGATTCGAGGTCGTGGTGACTGTGCTGCAGTCGAGAAGCGTAAGCAAGGGCGATCTCGTTATGGGGCAAAAAAAGGAAAATAGGGTAGGAACAATCTATGTCTAGACGGCGTATTTCAGCAAAGCGGCCGGTAGCGGCTGATCCCAAGTTTGGTAGTAAACGGCTGGCTAAGTTTATCAACGTGTTGATGCTTGGGGGCAAAAAATCAACAGCAGAGTCCATGGTATATGGAGCCTTCGACATTGTTGAGCACAAGGGCAAAGAGGAGCCCATGAAGGTGTTTGATCAGGCACTGGAAAATGTGAAGCCCATGGTTGAGGTACGCCCAAGGCGAATTGGTGGAGCCAACTATCAGGTGCCTACTGAGGTGGCTGCCGATCGGCGCTTTGCCTTGGCCTACCGCTGGCTGCGTGATTGTGCCAAAAAGCGGGGTGAGCGCGATATGAAACAGCGGCTGGCTGGCGAGCTGCTTGATGCGTACAATGGTCAGGGTGCCGCTTGCAAAAAGAGAGAGGATACCCATCGTATGGCTGAGGCAAACAAAGCGTTTGCCCATTATCGCTTTGGCAAAAGATAGCAGCAAAGGAAAATAGATGGCACGAGATGTTCCACTAGGACGGTTGCGCAATATGGGTATTGTTGCCCATATTGACGCAGGTAAAACAACAACAACTGAACGTATTCTTTACTACACCGGTTTAAGCCACAAGATTGGTGAGGTGCATGAGGGTGCCGCTGTTACCGACTACATGGCGCAAGAGCGTGAGCGGGGCATTACCATTACATCGGCTGCCGTCTCTTGTTCGTGGCGTCGCCGCGAAGACCCCAAAGCAGATGCCTACCGCATCAATCTCATCGATACACCGGGCCACGTGGACTTTACCATTGAGGTAGAGCGCTCTATGCGTGTGCTCGACGGTGCTGTGGTGGTGTTTGATGGTGTGGCCGGTGTTGAGCCACAATCAGAGACAGTGTGGCGTCAGGCAGACCGCTACGGTGTGCCGCGTATGTGTTTTGTCAACAAGCTCGATCGCACAGGGGCCGATTTTTATCGCTGTGTCGATATGATTCGCGAGCGTTTGCAGGCGCGTCCTTGTGTTATTGCGCTGCCTTTGGGCGCTGAGGCCGACTTTAAAGGTATTATCGATCTGCTGCGCATGAAGGCCATTGTGTGGAACGACGACTCGTTAGGGGCCAAGTATGAGGTGGTCGACATTCCCAGCGACATGCAGGCCAAAGCCGATGCGTATCGCGAAAGTTTGCTGGAGGCCTGTGCCGACTGCGACGATGCCTTTGCCGAGCTTTACCTCGAGGGTAGCGACGGGATTACCGAAGAGCAGATGATTGCGGCGCTGCGCAAGGGCACCATTGCTGGTCAGGTCATTCCAACCTTTTGCGGTTCGGCCTTCAAAAATAAGGGTGTGCAGTTTTTGTTAGACGCTGTTATTGATCTGCTGCCGTCGCCGCTAGATATTCCTGCTGTTAAAGGGGTGTTGCCTGGCAGCGATGAACCGGCACAGCGACACGCCTCCGATGAGGAGCCTGTAGCAGCATTGGCCTTTAAGATTATTCACGATAAGTATGGTCAGCTCACCTTTTTGCGTGTCTACTCTGGAGTGCTGCAAAAGGGGATGACATTAACCAACGTACGCAGCGGCAAAAAGGTGCGTATTGGTCGTTTGCTGCGTATGTTTGCCGATAAGCGTGAAGATATCGAAGAGGTGTACGCCGGCGGTATTGCGGCTGCTATTGGCATAGACGCCACGACAGGAGATTCGCTGTGTGACCCAAGCAAGCCGATTGTGCTGGAGTCTATGGATGTGCCACCCGCCGTGGTCACCCTAGCCATTGAGCCCAAAACCAAGGCAGATCAAGAGAAGATGTCTGTTGCGCTGGGCAAACTGGGTGGCGAAGATCCGTCACTACGTGTGCGGGTTGACGAAGAGACCGCTCAAACCACCATTGCCGGTATGGGTGAGCTGCACCTAGAGATCATTGTAGATCGCCTCAAGCGAGAATTTGATGTCGAAGCAACAGTGGGTCAGCCGCAGGTTGCCTATCGTGAAACCATCACCGCCACCGTCGAGCAGGAGACCAAATATATTCGCCAAAGTGGTGGTCGTGGTCAATATGGCCATGTCTGGATTCGTCTTGAGCCCCAGCAGCCGGGTGAAGGCTTTGAATTTTGCAACGAGATCACCGGTGGTGTGATTCCCAAAGAGTACATTCCTGCTGTCAAAAAGGGTGTTGAAGAGGCGCTGGATCACGGAATTCGTGCCGGCTACCCCGTGGTAGACATCAAAGCCTCCCTCTACGACGGTAGCTACCACGATGTCGACTCCAGCGAGATGGCCTTTAAAATCGCCGGCTCCAAAGCTGTGAAAGAGGGCGGCAAAAAAGCCAAACCCATTTTGCTTGAGCCCATGATGGATGCCGAGGTGATCACCCCCGAAGAGTGGATGGGTACCGTCATTGGCGACCTCAACAGCCGCCGCGGCCGCGTCGCCTCCATGACCGACCGCCACGGCATGAAGGTGGTAAGAGCCAAGGTGCCACTCGCACAGATGTTTGGCTACGCCAACGACCTGCGCTCCAAAACCCAAGGTCGCGCCAGCTACACCATGGAGTTCGATTGCTACGAGCCGGTGCCCAACAACATTGCTGAGGAGATCATTAGCAAAGTCACGGGTGGTGCTCAAAGCGACGATTAGGGCGCTAGCTTTGTTAAAACTTCATCGGATGAAGCCGCCCTGAAGTTGCTCTATCTAGCCATTTTACATCATAATATTAAGTATTAATAACAAAATCCATATTGCATGATCGGAATCTTTAGCCAGCTGATGTTTGGGAGCGGGGTTGCCCAACTCGAGCTTAAATTCAAATTGGATCTTCTTAATGGATCGCCACACACCGTTGATGCTATACTCAAACAAAAAGTAAATTCGTGCAGCACAGCAATTATAGTTCGCACCGCTATCAGCAGATAGCCTTGGTTGCATTTGGGTTTTTACTCATGCTGCACTACGGTATTATCAGCATTTGCGTAGATTCGCTGTTTCTACAGCACTACAACGGTGAAGATCTAACCCGGGTATGGCTGCTAACAGCTTTGATGACGCTGGTATGTGTGCAGATTTACAACTCTTACACCCACCGTTATCGCATTATAACGCTTTTGACAATCAGCTGCATAGTAGCAGCCATTCCGGTTATAGCCGCTTTGTTTGCCTACCGGTACGGAATTGTAGGAGCATTGCTGTTTTTAAAAGCTTGGAAAGACACCTATATTATTGTATTGGTCCAGATGTTTTGGAGCTTCGCCTCTCTTATTTTTTCTTTTGATACCGCAAAAAATATATATGGTAGGTTGCTAGCTGTGAGCACAGCAGGCACTGTTGTCGGTTATGGGTTTTCTGCCTTATTGGCACAGCACATCAACACCCTTGTTGCTGCATGGTGCTGTTTGCCGATGTTGCTGGTGTGCTGTCCGCTGGTGTGGTACCTGCGCCAGGTGGCTGGTGAAAAGCCGCCTGTTCGGCATGTGCGGCGGGCAATTCATTCGGGGTTTGATGTGGTGTGGCACAGCCGCTATCTGTTTTTGTTGCTGTTGGTTACGTTGGCGGCAAAAACTGTGATTACATTTATTGACTATGAGTTGAATGTTTTTATGAAGGAGGTTTACTCCAATACGGATGATCGTACTGTTTTTACAAGTCAAATACGCTTTTATATTTCGACTCTGGCTATTTTGCTGCAGGTTGTTTTTACGCCTTTGGTGCGTACAATGGGACTGGCGGTGCTGTTTTTTGCTACCCCTATTTTCATGGGAGTCAGCATGCTGCTGCATGTTGTGTACCCGCTGCTGAGCATTGTTATGGTTTATGTTGTAAGCAAAAGTTTGGATTATTCGTTGCTGCGGCTGTGTCGTGAGCTGCTTTATGTGCCGTTGAGTCGCGATGAAAAGACTAGAGGCAAGGCCTGCATCGATGTTTTGATTTTTCGGCTGTCTAAGGGTAGCTCCTCGCTGCTGTTGATGGCTATCTTGCAGCTGCAGGGGCAGTTTTATCTGCCGTTTGTTACCATGGCGATTGAAGTTGCCTGGCTGCTACTGGCTGGGGCGATTATGTGGCGTTTTTACGCCTTGCAGCGCGACAAAAAGAGAGGGTGCATTGTGCCAGCATGCAAAACAGGGGTTATAATGGCTGGTAACAATGCATAACAGAAACATTGCCAAATGCTGTATCTGACAAGAACCGGTGTCATGGTGTAGCATGGTGAGTATGAACAACACCGTGCAAGACAACCCCATTGTCAATCCAACCGGTAAAGTGCCGGTGGGAATATCTAACTTTGCTGAACTGGTGCAAGAGGACTACTGCTTTGTTGATAAAACGCTTTTTATCAAGGAATTTCTTGATGTTGGTGGTAAGGTCACGCTCATCACCCGCCCGCGGCGGTTTGGTAAAACCATCAACCTCGACATGCTGTGTCGATTTTTGTGCCAGCCAGCCAGCGATAAAGAGGATCTGTTTGCAGGGCTGGCCATTCACAAAGCGCCGCAGCAGTATCAGCAAGAGCGCGGCAAGCGGCCGGT
>JBCCEX010000026.1:0-11804 GCA_039030035.1 Myxococcota bacterium | reverse complement strand
TACTGCCGCCTTGTTTTGTTGCCCATCTACCCTCAGTAAACTGCTTGACAAAATCCTCTTTATCAAACAATCATCGTAAAAACTATTATGACCTTTTTATTGTGTCTTGGCAAATTTTGACAAGAGGGGCCAGCTGCATGGCTGCGGTGAAGTCGATGGTCATCTTTTTATAAAGAAAAATCCTGCATAAATATTGGCGTGCTATCTACATTTTTATCTATTTAGTAACACGCCTCAAAAAAAATTCGCGCTGTTAGAGCAACCCGTTGTTAGTCGCTGCTGCCTGTTTTGTGTTTGAGTTCGGCTTTGAGTTGCGCAATACGCTTTGGCGATAGGTGAGTGATCTCTATGACATCTTCGGTGGTTATGCCTTTTTTAACATGCGTCTTAGGAACGCATATCAAGCGCATTGCAACAGGTGTGACTAGCCTGGCATTGGTGCTGTTTATGCATTCTATATTGCATCGTAGTAGGCCTGTTGGGGGTGCTTTGTGAAGCAAACTGTGTACAATAAACAGATGCAGCTATCTCGTTATCAACCGCACGTACAAACTTTGCTGCTGCAGAGCCAAAAGATTGCTAAGCAGCATCAGCACCAGGCTATTGAGCCGATTCATCTGTTGTTGGCTTGTGCGCAGTCGCATGAGACAGCGGCAACGTTGCAGTCGGTGGGTGTTGTAGCAGGCAAGCTGCAGCAGGCGTGCGAGCAGGAGATCAGCCAGCTACCGCAGCTGCCGGCGGCGCCTACCTATTTGTCGGAGGCGTTTGTGCAAACGGCACAGCGCGCATCTGCTTTGGCACAGCAGGGGCATCAGCATTCGGCCGATCTGTATCACATGCTAGCTGCATTGGCTGAGTCGGTGGGGGTAAACAATGCCACGGGCGATCTGCTAAAGCAGTGCGGGCTCAACGAGGTGCTACTGCGCAAAAAGTTGACAACGGCACCGCAGCCTGCAGCCGTTGCATCGAGTGTTGCCAGCGACAAACAGACATCGTCGCTCGAGCAAGACAGCAGTGTACTGTCGCGCTGCTGTCGCAACTACACCGACATGGCGCGCAACAACCAGCTCGATCCGGTGATCGATCGGCAGCAGGAGATGAGCCGCATTTTGCAGGTGCTGGCGCGGCGCTTTAAAAACAACCCGGTGCTCATTGGCGAGCCGGGCGTTGGCAAAAATGCAATTATTTTGGGTTTGGCGCAGCGCATGGCGCAGGGCAAGGTGCCCTCACGCCTACAGGGCAAAGAGCTGCTGGGTCTTGATTTGGGTGCGCTGATTGCCGGCTCTACTCTGCGCGGGCAGTTTGAGCAGCGCTTGCGGCAGCTGGTGGTCGAGGTAAAAGCGGCCAGCGGCAGTGTGCTGCTGTTTATTGATGAGATTCACACGCTTATGGGTGCAGGCGGTGAGGGGGTGTCGAACGCGGCCAACTTGATCAAACCAGCACTGGCAGCTGGCGAAATTCAGGCTCTGGGTGCCACAACTCCCGATGAGTACCGCAACAGCATTGAGACAGATCCTGCCCTTGAGCGGCGCTTTCAGCCCATTACGGTATCGGAGCCCTCCAACGAACAGGCGTTTGCTATTTTGCAGGGCATCAAGCCACGCTACGAGCAGCATCATGAGGTAAACATTCGCGATGAGGCGCTGCAGGCGGCTATCGACCTGAGCCAGCGCTACATTACCCGGCGAGCGCTGCCCGATAAGGCGATTGATTTGGTCGACGAGGCCTGCGCACGTCGGCGCATTGCGTTGGAGCAAAACCCGCCGCAGCGGCCCCGCAGTAGCAAAACCAAGCCGACCACACGTAGCAGCCGCGTGTATGTCAACGCCGAGCAGATTGCCGAGGTGGTTGCCGACATAACCGGTATTCCTATTAAAAAAATGCTGCACAGCGAGCGCGACAAGCTGGTGCACATGCAGCAGGTGCTGTCGCAGCGTGTGATTGGTCAGCATGAGGCGGTGCAGAGTGTGGCCCATGCGGTACGCCGATCACGCGCCGGCTTGCAAGACCCCAGCCGACCCGTTGGCAGTTTTCTATTTTTGGGGCCCAGCGGCGTTGGCAAAACCGAACTGGCCAAGGCGCTCAGCGACTTTTTGTTCAACGACGAACGCGCCATGGTACGGCTAGACATGTCGGAATTTATGGAAAAACACACCGTGTCACGCCTCATTGGCGCCCCGCCAGGCTATCAGGGCGCACAAGAGGGCGGCCAGCTCAGCGAGGCGGTTCGCCAACGGCCCTACTGCGTGGTGCTGTTTGACGAAGTCGAAAAGGCCCATCCCGACGTACTCAACATTTTGTTGCAAATTCTCGACGACGGTCGCCTCACCGACAGCAGCAGCCGCTTAGTGAACTTTCGCAACGCCGTTATTATTCTCACCTCCAACCTCGGCGCCGCTCATTTGTTAACAGACCGCAGCACCACCCAAGATGGCAGCATCGATGCAGCTGTACGTGACCGAGTTTTTGCCGAACTACGCAGCCATTTCCGTCCTGAATTTCTCAATCGTATCGACGAAACCATTTTGTTTCACGCCCTCACCAAGCAGCATCTGCGCGCTATCTTCGACATTCAAATGCAGCAGCTATCGGCGCTACTGGCACAAAACAGCCTCACCATTGCGGTATCGCCCCCAGCCAAAGATCACCTCATCGACATCGGCTTCGAACCCACCTACGGTGCCCGTCCGTTGCGGCGCGCCATGCAAAAGTGGCTCAAAAACCCGCTATCGCTAGCCGTGCTAGAGGGCAAATTTAAACCGGGCGACTGCATTGAGGTGCTGCTGCGCCAAAGCGACAACAGCCACAGCGCACCTTGGTTAGATTTTGCACAAGCAAAGGCCTCGTCGGCCTCTCGTTAGGGTTGCCACATCTGCAGTTTACTGTTTTGTTGGGTAGATGCACCACCGCACGTCACCTGCTTGGCAGCATTGTCCATGTAGCAATAGAGATTTCCATTGTAAGAGACGTCGGAAATAAGCGAAAACGAATCGGTGGTTAACAATTGGCTAAAATTATTGATGATATTTTCAAAAATAGCCTCTTTTTGTGAGCTGAGTTGTAAGGTCTGCGTATCGTAGCACTGTTGGTCTGAAGCCGATGCAGAATTGATAAATGTTAATGATGTTAGACAAAAATAGGAGGAGCCAACAAACAGTTCGTTTGCACGCGTCACTTGATTGAGAGAAATTTTACCATCTCTTGCTACATTGCCAAAGCACTCCACCGTATTGATGCTGCCTGCTTGCTCATAACATGTTAAGTCGTCTCCAGCAGCAATATTGCGGATTTGCGTGGATGTAAACCGATCTCCCGGAAAACGTGTCCAACTGGATCCTTGTGTGAGGTTAGACGATTGGTTGTACCAACACGATTGTTCATTTTGACAAGTTGGCCCCCAGCAGACAAATGTATTGTCTGGTTTTACAGCGCAAAAGTGGCGTTTGCCTGCAAAAATACTAGCAAATCCCTTACTCGACGGCTTACCGCTTTGAACCGCTTTGTTGCCGTTGCAGGTAATGGAGCCTGCCGATGTAAATGTGCCCCCTGTGCGTAAACCGCAAAACGCATCGTCAGACACGGCAATGTACGAATAGGTTTTGCCGAAGGTTGATCCCGCTGAAACTTGCCCCTTACATGTAGGCTTACCGCTGGCCTTGAGAGCACAGGCCGATGTGGAACTCACAGCCAGCATCGGGTTAATCTGCGCACTGGCCAACTCCGCCGATGCACCCGTGGTTGTATCACCGTCGCCGCACCCCCACAACGCGAGCATGCCTACCGCTACAGTCCACACATAAATTGTCTGTTTTTGCATTGATCGTCTCCTATGTTAAGCCCTCTATAACAGACAAAACAAACAACACAAAGCGAATATTTCCGCTGTGGCAGCTATTTAATGCCTTTGCGAATATCTTTGCCTTTGAGTTTGCTCCATGGTATAGATGTGCCCGAGATAAAACATTGCACATCGCCAGACCCATTTTCTACGCAGAAATTGTTGTGTAAAGAGGAGTGAGGCATACCAAAGGTTGTAATTCCTCCAAACTCATCTTTTTGCCCCTCGGCGAACTTTAAGCCGGGTTGTGCAGCTGTTGCAGGCGAAGTAGTCAAATCTGGCGCTGTGCAAGCAACATCATCACCACTACTCTTAGCGCATATCAACCCAGCACCGGCCCAGATTTTTGAACGACTGCCCGATGGTACCGCTGCAAAGGTGCAGCCCAAACCAAGAGAGCAGTTTGTATTATTTGACTGTGCTCGTGCAGTGCTTCCCCAGCACCTTACCCTATTGTTACTGCTCACAATACATGCAAAGTTTTTGGCAACACCAACCTGACCAGCACCAGTTGAAAATTGCCCAGAACCCTCTAAAATACCTACATTGCCATCTTGTCCAAAGCACCCCAGCTTGCCAGAAGCATTGATGTAACAAGATGTCTTGCCGTTGGATGCAAAAGCGTTGATACCTGTGTCAATGGTGATAGAGCGAGCAAAATTTTTGTTTGTGGCACCGTTTTGAACGCTATCGGGAACATTTGAATTTGTTGCCTCCCAACAGGTATCGCTCTCATTGCTACATTGGCTACCCCAGCACACCAGCTGTTCTTCATCCTCTTTTAAAGCGCAAAAGTGACTATCACCTGCCCATACAGCTACATACTTCACATCGTCAATAGGAGGTTTTCTCTCCTTAAATGCGCGTAAGGTGGTTGTAATTTTGTGGCACTTTAGCTTAGATTTGGTGTCAATTAGACAGACATGCTCGTTGCTAATGGCAACATCTTTGTATGTGCCACTGGGAATAGGCGAAAATTCAAAATCGATGCTGGTTTTTTCAACAGCACCATTGTCGTATAGCACCACAATGAGGTCTTTGCCCACCTCGATTTTTTTGACTGTGTCGCCTTTGACTGCCAAATTTGAGTCGCTGACTTCGTTGTTTGAGTCGCCGCATCCCCACAGCGCTGCTACACACATACAGCAAGTCCATCCTACCCAAATACGTTTTAACTGTCTCATACAAAACCTCGCTCACGTTTTTTTCTTCTTTACAACAATAACAAACAGGTTGCCGCAGATATTTCTTGCTAACTCGACTTGTAGACGAAAGTTGTGTTGATGTGCACTATGTTGCCGCTACAAAATTGCGGATCTGTTCGCACACTTGTGGCCAGCCTCGGTGTGAAGGATAGATACACATATGCGGCAGCAGACCACCCACAGGCAGTTTGACTAGATGCCACTGTGTCTGCTGTGTCATCTGTTGGAGTTTACCCAATCCAATCAAAGGATCTGTTGGATCGACCAACACCAACGTTGGCACAGGGCAACGAACGTTGAGGGATGTTTGCGCCTGGTGTGCATAATATTGCAAAGCCTCCAATCCGTTGCGATACAGATCGGTATGCACGGCATCACTGCGGCCAAACAAAAACCCCAACAACGGCAGATGACCCTGCATGGTGCTGGCAATTGCCTTGCCTACAGGAATCATCGGCACCTGCCAGATGTCGCGCAAGCCATGCCCGGGTGCCAGGTAGATGCAACCCTTTAACACCTGAGGCAGCTGGTTGCGCTGCTGTAGTGTTGCCAGCCCATAAGCAGCAATCAGACAACCCATAGAGTGCCCTACAACATACAGCGGCACACGCTGCAGCTGCGCAAGGCGTGTGGCAAAAGCAAAACCGCACAAAAAATCGTTGTCCCAATTCTCTTGGGTCATGTTTTGCGGCGGATCACCTCGATGGCCTGCCACACCCAGCAGCAGGCTTGCAATCGAGAGTGTTCCCAATAGCTCGATCACATCTGCCATTTTTTCGGGTTTCATATTAAAACCATGCAGCACCAGTGCCAGTGCACGGTTTGTAGAGGTAGATGCAGGGTAAAACTGCAACATGCCACCCCATATCTGTCTGCCCTGCTTTACTGGCACCCCCTGTTGGGAGCGATCCAATAAACGATCGCTACACATGATGAGCTCGCCCAAGCCTCTTTTTGCCTGCTTGTAACTGCAGTAAGCTAGCACGAAACTGCTGCATGAGCTGAGCAATACCGGCACGATCGGGCTGCAGTCCATGGGTTTCAATCGGGCTGCCCACATATGTTGTAACAGTTTGATCGGGGCAAACTGCCCTGGCTCCAGGCGGCAGTACATGCTGCGTCCCTTCAATCCAAATCGGCACAATAGGCACACCCAGCTGAATAGCCAACTGAAAACCGCCGCGATGTAGCCTAGCCAGTTGACCCGTGCGGCTGCGTGACCCCTCAGGAGCAATCCAAATTGGAGTTCCTTGACGCACATGCTGTTGTGCTTGCTGCAACTTCTTAATCGCCTGCATCGGATTTCTGCGATCGATAGAGACAAAGCCCAGGCGCAATAAGATGGTGCCAAATAGCGGTAGCTGCCCAAGCTCCTGTTTCATCACCATACGCAACCGACCACGAATGGTGGCAAACACCACCGGAATGTCCATGTGCGACAGATGGTTAGACATGTACACACACGCCTTTTGCGCAGGTAGACGCCCCACACACTTCATACGGGTACGGCTCGTGTGCAGCAACCCCTGCCAAAACCATTTAACATGCTCATCTATGGTGCGCGCACTGGCTTTGCCAACCAGCATACGTAACCATAGACTGGTTACAACCACAGCAACATGGGCTACCATTTTACAAGCTAACCAAACGCTAGGTTTTTTGGTTGTCATAGCTGCGTATCTAGGAGTCAAATCCCAGATCTTTTTTACGTTGATAAGCGGTAGCAAGCGGTTCGGCTTTTCGGTGACCTCGGGCAGCTCGCCACATTTTTGCGCATTGATCTGCACCCACTGCTGTTTATCTTCGGGCAAATTGGATTCATCATAAATTGCCTGCACAGGGCACTCCGGCTCACATGCACCACAGTCGATGCACTCTTCGGGGTGAATATATAAACGCTTCTCGTCACCATAAAAACAGTTGACCGGACACACAGTCACACAGTCTGTAAAGCGACATCCGTCGCAGTTATCGGTAATGACAAATGCCATGTTACTCTCCTCACTGTTTACGACTATCTGTCTTACATATAACACATGCGTTAGGCTAACTTCTATATGCAAACCATCTCGACCACACAGCGCATCGTTGTCATTGCTGGCCCTACTGCATCGGGCAAGAGTGCTTTGGCCCTCACCTTAGCCAAGAGACTCAATGGCGAAATTGTCTGCGCCGACAGCCGGCAAGTGTATGCCGGCATGGCAGTCGGCACAGCTGCCCCCACAAAGCAGCAACGCCACTGCATCACACATCATGGCTACACAGTTCGCGACCCGGCCAAGCGCTACCACGTAGCGCAATTTGTGCAAGACACAGACCAATTTATACAGACCATTTTGCAGCGCCAAAAAACCGCTATTTTGGTAGGAGGCACAGGTCTGTATTTGCGCAGCTGGCGCTTTGGCATCGATCCAGCACCCGCAGCAGACATACAACTGCGGCAACAGCTACAACTGCAACTACAGCAACAGGGAGCCGCCGCTTTGTATGAGCAGCTTCGCCGCATTGACCCCGACACCGCCAGCCGCATTGAGCCACAAGATCATGTGCGCCTGCTGCGGGCACTAGAAATTTACCAACTCACAGGCAAGCCCCCCAGCCACATACGACCCAACTGGCAACAGCGCCCGCCACGCATGCAGGCCGATTGGTTGCTGCTGTGGCCGGCACAAGAGCATCTGGCAGAAAAGATCGTGAAGCGGGCTCATCAGCTCTTTCAGGCGGAGTTGATTGAGGAGGCGTGTCGATTACGCCAACAGCTTAGTCATGGGCACGCTTTGTTGCAGACCATGGGTTATCAAGAGGCTTTGCTGTATCACGACGGCGAACTATCGCGGCAGCGGGCGCTAGAGCGTGTGATTGTGCGCCATCGTCAGTATGCGAAACGGCAAAAAACATGGTTTCGTAAGGAGGAGTGGTGGAGGGTTATAGATAGTTTTCCACGCAGCAAAAAATTTTTTTAATATCTAGATTTAACGCGGCAAAGTGCTTGATTATTGGTGGAATTTCAGTGGTACAACAGGGGCTTGGTATGAACGAGGAAACATTGCACAACTACAGCTGTGGGCCAGCCGGTTCGGTAAGGGTTTTATGGGCGATGGCTACCTGTTTGCCGGCAAAAGAAAACCCCAAAGCGATAATCTGCTTCACTCCACGTTTAGCCAAGTCGACATGGTATTGCCTGTCTTGAATCTGCTGCAGCGCTTGCTGTGCGGTGTCGTTGAGTGATGCAATATCGCCTATACAGGTTTTAAACTCCATCACAAAACCAGGCAGTGTTTTATCTTTGGGTTCAAGCGCCAAATCGTAGCGGCCCAGGCCACTTTCGCGTTGTGAATCGACAATGTAGCGATCTTGCAGATGCTGCATCATGCCCAATACGAAGCCATGGTAGAAGCGCTCGGGCTGCTCGCCGCCCTGGTCGAAATAACTGACGCTTTGCAGTGCAAATCGGGCAAAATAGTCGGCGAACTCCTGTACCTGTCCTTGAACTAAAGTCTCAACTAGCTTGATGCCGCTAATACCTCGAGCAGGCCCCGTCAGCCATTCGGTCACCAAACCGGTGTACAACCGCCGTACTTCGTTGTTGGGAATGCATAGCTGTACGATTTTATTATCTGCATCAGGGTTTTCGCGTGCTTGCGCGGCGGTAAGATAGCCGCTTGCCAGCAGTAGCCCCCAGAGATTTTTAGGATCTCCTCTCATTTCACGCAGCGGCACATGCTCTTTGACAAATTGTGTTGTGGTGTGATGCGTTGCTGCAGATAGCAGCTCGTGCAGCCCCTCTTTGACCTCGGCATCGGCTTGCGTGAGCAGCTGGCGAATCAAGCTATTGTCGCTGGTGTTAACCCAGTGCAGGCCTGGTTGGGCTGTTGGTTTGCATAGATCGTTGATCACCGACCAGGGGTTGTAGATCATGAGCGGTTGATCGGTACCAAAGCGATAGCCGTCGTAGGCTTGGCGCACCAATTCAAAGCGATCAGCATGGCCTCTTTGTTGCAGCAGCTGCTGTATGTCGTGTGTGGTAAAGCCAAATCGCGATGCGTAGGGTTGATCGAGTACACCATAAATGCCAGGGTTGTTGAGCTCTGAGAAGATATCCTCTTTGGCAACACGCAAGATGCCTGTGAGTATGGCGCGATGCAAAAAGGGGCCATCTTTGAGGCAGTCGCCCAGCAATCCTTTCATAAGATCACGCATCTCTTTGTAGTAGTTGTACTGATAAGCAGCCTGCATGGGGGCATCGTGCTCATCAATGGCCACCCAGGGCGCCAACCCATTGTGTTTGAGAGTGAGCAGCTGAGTGAGAATAGCTAGGATTCCTTTGCATTCAGTCGAATCAGCTTGCCTGTGAATCACACGCTGCAACGTTACTTGCTGCGCCTCGGTGAGTTGATCGATCGGCGCATCTTGACTGCTTTTTTCGGCCAAACTAGAAAGCAGCAAGGACATGCGTGTATAAGCATTCTTCCAGCAACTCTCTTTGATGGTACGAAACGAGATAAACAACACCGGCCGCCTGCCACGCTCTTGCTGATACCGCTGCGGTGCTTTGCTTATGGCCAACCCCGCAAACAGATCCTCTTTGTCGCTGGCCGGCTGGCGCAAAAATCGACACAGCATGTCAAGGTTTATGGTTTTACCAAACCGCCGTGGGCGCGTAATGAGCGTGACTTCAGCGCTGACATCGAGGAACTCTTTGATAAACAGAGTTTTGTCGACAAAGCAGTAGTCATCTTGCCTTAACTTGGCAAAATCCGATACCCCCACAGGCATGTTGCCACTTGGATTAACAATGGGGTTGTTTTGCACGGTATCGCTCATACCCACCATGTTACATCATAACGCCAGCTTATATCTATTGATGAAAAAAGCGCCAATTTGACTATCCAGGTTGATGAGGGTGTGGCACTGCTTTAACCCGTTTGCTCCTTTTTACGCTGGCTTTTACGCCAGAGCCGATGAACAACCTCCTGCACTTCTGCTCTTAAAACCAGTTTACGACGCGGTCCTCGATTTTCTAATTTTGATAACGTGGCTACACTGATCTGCAATTCGCTGGCGAACTCTTTTTGAATCCATCCCAAAGCATGCCTTATTTTCCGCAGTCTTGCGCCGGTATAGTACAAGGGTGGGTGTTTCTTGTTTTGCTGCTTTTTGTTGTGAGAGGCCGCGGTGGTATCTTTTTGGCCAAGATCGATATCAATCCCAAAAATCTGCGACAGCGATGCTGAGTCGACTGTCTGCCGCTGCGTGTCTTGATCCAGCGTCTTATCGATCGCGTCGGTTGGCAGATACAGCAGCTCTTCATGATCGACCGCCCGCAATAAAAACAGTGCTTGCGGATCTTCATCGAGACGGGCCCCAACACCGTAAAGTACCGCGGCAACATGCTTGCACATATGAGCCCAATCCGGACAGCTACACTCTAGGGTCATCTCCTTGTCTAGCGGAAACAATCCACTTTGCCGATCGCACATCTTTCGCATGATGGTGTTTGATAGTTTTCCTTGCAACAGGTCAAGCAACGAACCGATATGACCGCTGCAGGTTGCTTTTATCTCGTCCCACTTTTTCTGCTGCAGCACGCGAACGGTCACGCTGACCTCGTACAATCTCGACCCAAGAACCAGCGCGTCTACTCTTCCCTTTGTCATGGCTAAGTGGCACACACTACCGTGACGCAAATAGCTACGGCCCCTGGGCAGACGATTTTCATAATCACTAAATGATTCTATATGATCACACCAGGCCTTGCCCCAAAAGGTTTTCGCGATTGTACGCCCTGTTACTTGAACCGGCGTGACATCTTTACGTTCCTTGCGCAGGGATCGAACTTTGCGTTGTGCCTGCTGCCTGCGTTTGGCTACAGAAACATAAGGCCTGAATCCGTAGTAGTACACAAAATCACCCAAACCCGCCTATATGCTTGCCTTTTTTAAATCCAACGCCACTAGGTTTAACAACTCGTCATCACTCAACTGCGTAAGCACAGGCCCTTGATCGTTGCTTAGGAGTTCATTTGACAGCTGAATCTTTTTTGTAATTAACGCGTCAATGCTCTCTTCGATGGTTCCTTGACAAATAAACTTATGCACAAGCACATTGCGCTTTTGCCCAATGCGAAAGGCGCGATCCGTCGCCTGGTTTTCCACCGCCGGATTCCACCACCTATCAAAGTGTATTACATGATTGGCTGCTGTCAAATTCAGCCCTGTTCCACCGGCCTTTAACGACAAGACAAAAAACGGCGGCCCCTGTTCTGACTGAAACGCCTGCACGATCTTTTCCCGTTCCTTAACCGGCGTTCCCCCGTGCAACCGAACCCCCTGTCGCTGAAATATTGTCTCTAAAAACAGAGCCAACGGCTGGGTCATCTCTTGAAACTGGGTAAAGATAAGCACCTTCTCCTGGCGCGAATGGATCTCCTCGCACAGTTCACGCAGCCGCATGAACTTGCCGCTTTGCGAAGCTAAATAATTCCCCTGGCCAAGCGCCTGGTCGGGATGGTTGCAAATTTGCTTAAAACGCATGAGGTAGCTCAACACCAGCCCCTTGCGTTGCATGGGCTTTGTGCTTTGATTCTTGAGGATATTTTTGAGCTCGCCGACAGCCTGGGCATAAAGCTTTGTCTGTGTGGTTGTCAATCCGCAGTGCACCGCCATTTCTGTCTTGTCTGGCAGGTCGTTGATAATGCGCTTATCGGTTTTCAATCGCCGCAAAATGTAGGGACGCACCAGCTTGCGCAGCGGCTCGTAGCT
>JBCCEX010000025.1:0-11813 GCA_039030035.1 Myxococcota bacterium | reverse complement strand
GCCAAATTGCGATGCGTAGGGTTGATCGAGTACACCGTAAATACCGGGGTTGTTGAGTTCTGAGAAAATATCCTCTTTGGCAATGCGTAAAATACCGGTCAGTACGGCTTGATGCAAAAAATGGCCATCTTTGAGACAATCGCCTAGCAGCCCTTTCATGAGATCGCGCATATCTTTGTAGTAGTTGTGCTGATAGGCAGCCTGCATGGGGGCGTCGTATTCATCTATGGCGACCCATGGCGCCAGGCCGTTGTGCTTGAGGGTGAGCAGTTGAGTAAGAATCAAAAATGTCGCTTTGCATTCGTCGGGTAATGCGTGTTCGGCAACCACTTTATTGAGTGTGCGGCGCTGTGGTTCAGTCAGTTGGTCGACAGGGGCCTGCCGGCAAATTTCGGCAGTCAGGTTGGCCAACAAAGCACGTAGGCGTCTAAAAGCTGCCTGCCAGTTGTCCTCTTTGATGGTACGAAACGAGATGAATAACACCGGCCGCTTACCGCGCTCTTGCTGATACTTCTGCGGCGCTTTGCTAATCGCTAGCCCCTCAAATAGATCCTCTTTGTCGCTGGCCGGCTGGCGCAAAAAGCGGCACAGCATATCGAGGTTGATGGTTTTGCCAAACCGTCGCGGGCGGGTGATGAGTGTAACATCACCACCAATATCGAGGAACTCCTTGATAAAAAGCGTTTTGTCGACAAAGCAGTAACCCTCCTGTCTTAATTTGGCAAAATCTGACACGCCCACCGGTATTTTGCCACTTGGATTAACAATGGGATTGTCTTGCATGGTATCGCTCATATAGCTTATCTTACACCATTGTCTTATTGTGATGCCCAAACCAAAGAGAAGCTATGCAGCAAAAATGAAGCTGTCACCAAGCTACATGCATCAACTTTTTTTGGACTGCTTAGACGATGCCATCGACTGCAGCCATGTTTCGAGCTGGCGTGCAGCCACATCACGTCCGCCTAACCCAAAGGCAATGGCACAAGCAGTGGCAATCGATGCC
This sequence comes from Myxococcota bacterium, assembly GCA_039030035.1. Taxonomy (GTDB): domain Bacteria; phylum Myxococcota; class UBA727; order UBA727; family JABDBI01; genus JBCCEX01. The sequence continues at coordinate 10,807 of JBCCEX010000025.1, read as the reverse complement.
AGCAACAAGCCAAAGGCAAGCATGACAATCTCTTGTCCAAGCCCCATTTGTGTTAGTGCCATGGCCACAGTAATTGCTAAGATGGCGCATCGAGCAGCCACTGCCAACACATAGGGCTGTACGGCGGCGCTTGCCAAAATGGTGGTAGCGGCAACGTTGGCCAAAAATAGACCGGCGCCAAGCATGACAATGCCAACAACAATGCGCCCAGCAAACAGCAGCAGCTGCATGCTCAGATCGGCAAACGTTGTTAAACCCAGCAGCTGCGCGCAATCTGCTACGGCAAAAACAACAATCGCTATGAGAACAAGATGGCCTACAATTTTGGAGGGGATCTGGCGATTGTTGGGGGCGGCACGCTGGGTCAAGCCAAGCTGAGCTAAAACATTGTCAAAACCAACATGAGCCAGAGTGCTGCTGATAAATGCAGCGACTACTTTGCCGATCATATAGGCAAATACTAAAATCAAACAGGCAGCCAGCAGCAGCGGCACAGCGGCCAGCATGCGATCCAGCAGGTGGCTTACCGGCCGTGCTAAGGCCTGCAGCGCCAGTGTATCGAGCGCAGCCACAATAGCCGGCACAAAAAGCAGCACACGCACCAGCATGCCGATCATGTCGGAGATCTTTTTGCCACCCAGCACCACCGGTAGACCTGTCTTTTCACTCAGGTGATCAACCCCCAAAGCCGATGCAACGTTGCTTGTAGCCCCTTGCGCAATGCGGGCAATCAGCCATCCTACCAGTAGCAGCAGCAGGGCGGTAAAGCCATTGGGCAAAAAGTTGAGAATCTTGTCGATCATGTTTTGAATGGGCCATAACAGCCCCTCCAATTTAAGAGTGCTAAGCAGAGCCGGCAAAAACAGCAAAAACACCAGCCAATAGGCGGCATCGGCCAAAGCGTTGGGCAGCGATGTAACAGCCAGGCCCGACTGCTGCTGCAGGGTTTGCTGCAGGTTGGTGATGCGAGCAATACCACCAATGGCGTGCCGCAGCGCTGTTGCAATCACCCACGCCACCAGCAGCAAAATAGCTGCGCTAAGCAACCTGGGCACAAACGCAAACAGCTGGTTAAGCAGCTGATTGATCGGTTCGCTAACCTGGTGCAGCTGCAGCTGTTGCAAAAAGCCCACCAGTACCAGCAGCATGAGGATTAAAAATGTGCCGCGGCCAATCCACTGCTCTGCCCTTACCTCTGACTGTGAACTGTCTGCAATAAAACGACGCGACAACCAGCTGTTGAGGCCCAACCGATGCAGTGCTCGCTGAACAAAATTTGACACAAACACAGCAATAAGCCAACCAACAAAAAACAGTGCAAACGCCCCAAGAATATTTGCAAAGCTAAAACCCAGTGATTGCGCAAAGTTATCAAATGCATTCCCCATCTTTTTACCCTCTCTATGACACAGCCGCTTTTTTCTCTATAGCAAACACCCTCTTGCTTTTGTACGACAACTCATCTTCTGTGTCTAGTACCCACACAGTTGCATGTAGCTCTTCCCTACAAACAAATTGAGCTGTAAAGTAAAGAGGCATCGAATGAAATTGTGGTTCTTGTGACGTGAAACGTTTGGTCTATTTGCTCAGTGGTTTTGCCTGTTTTGCTTTGTTGGCAACTGCGGCTTTGATCTTGCTGCTGCAGTATGTGAGCGCCCACCTGCCCAGCATCGATAGCCTGCAGCACTATCAGCCTAAACAGACCACGCGGCTGTTTGACGCCAAGGGGCATCTTGTTGATGAGCTGTTTACCCAGCGGCGTACTGTTATTGCCTTTGATGCTGTGCCCAAGCAGGTACGGCAAGCCTTTTTGGCAGCAGAAGATGCCGCCTTTTACGATCACAGCGGCATCGATTATATGGGGCTTGGACGAGCTGCGATCAACGAGCTGCGCTATGTAATCTCCGGCACCGGCTCTCGCCAAGGGGCCAGCACCATTACGCAGCAGGTGGCTCGCACCATGCTGTTGTCGCGCGAAAGAAGCTATACGCGCAAGCTACGCGAAATGCTGCTCACCAAACGCATCGAAAACAGCTTGAGTAAAGATCAGATTTTTCACCTGTATCTCAACCAGATCTATTTTGGCAACGGCGCATACGGCGTTGTCGAAGCGGCTCGCACCTACTATGGTGTGCCGGTGCAACAGCTTACACTCGGCCAGGCAGCCGCCTTGGCTGCTATTCCCAAAAGCCCCAACCGCATGAATCCACGCGCCGATCTCGAGCGACTCAAGCTGCGTCAACGCTATGTGCTGCGCCGCATGATCGAAAACGGCTACATTTCGCAGCAACAGGCGCAGCAGGCCATGCAAGAGCCACTGCGCGTTGATGTAGCCAGGCCACCCTACAGCGAGTGCTGCCCCTACTACGTTGAGTCGGTTCGTCGCTGGCTGCTGCAAACCTATGGCCAGCAACAAACCTATGAAGGCGGTCTGTCGGTCTACCTCGCTATGGATGCGACCACACAGCGGCAGGCGCAGCTGGCACTGCGCAAGGGGCTGCACGATTTAGACAAGCGACAAGGCTGGCGTGGTGTGCTGCAGCGCTTTGCGCCCGAGCAACAACAGCAGGTGTGGCAGGCGCTGCAGCAGTTTAAAAACCGAGCGTTTGCAGATAACTCCAATCAGCTGCAACAGCAGGCATGGGATCTGCAACAGCTAGCCAAACAATTTTCTACCAACAAAGCTGCAGCTAACATACCTGCTCTTGTCAAGCAGGTTTCGCTACGTGATGGCGCACTGCTTGCCGGTTGGGTCACCGACTTTTCAACCAAAAAAAGTGCACAGGTAGATTTAGGATCCGTCGTTGGCAAACTCCCCCTCAAAAACATGCAGTGGGCCATAAATAATAACAAACAGGCCGCCAACAAAAATTCCCCAGCGCTGCTACAGCCAGGTGATATTGTGCTGGTGCGCATACAAAAACTCAAACCCAACGTGGTGCTACTGCTTGAACAAATACCGCAGGTACAAGGCTCTTTGATTGCCATGAATCCACACAGCGGCCATGTCAAGGCCATGGTAGGGGGATACGACTTTGCTGTGTCGCAGTTTAACCGAGCGCAGCAGGCCTATCGCCAGATGGGTTCGGCTATTAAGCCCTTTTTGTATGGCTTGGCGCTGCAAGAAAAACAGGTGACCCCAGCCTCGGTCATTAGCGATGTGCCACAGGTGTTTTTTGAAGATGAAAACCAATGGAAGCCGCGTAACCACACGCGCCGCTTTTTGGGCGACATTACCGTGCGCACCTGCATGGCACGATCGGTCAACACCTGCAGCATTCAGCTGCTACAACGCGTTGGTATTGCGGGGTTTCAAGACTTTACCAAACAGCTGCAGCTGCAGACCGAATCGTTTCCCTTTCCTAGTGATCTCACACTGGCCCTAGGCTCGGCTGTAACCACCCCGTTGCGTTTTGTGACGGCCATGTCTGTTTTTCCTAGCCAAGGTCTCTATCGACCCGCCGTACTGGTCACCAGGGTGCAAGATTTACAAGGGCAGCTGTTGTGGCAAGCCGACAACAACAGCAAGCGAGTCATGAGTCCGCAAGCGGCATTTGTGACCACACAGCTCATGCGCCAAACCTTTCGCCACAAAACAGGCAGGCTGGTGACTCGAGGCCTGCAGCAGTGGGAACTTGCCGGCAAAACAGGCACCACCAACCGCTACCGCACAGCTTGGTTTATGGGCTTTTCCCCCACACTCACAGCCGGTGTTTATATGGGAGTAGACAACAACAGTTCGCTCGGTGAAGGCGAATATGGTGTGCGGGCTGCCCTACCGGTATGGGGCCACTTTATGCAAAAGGTCCTCAAAGATCTACCACCACAGCATTTTCATGAGCCGCTAGGCATCGTGTGGCAGCGCATTAACCGCAAAACCGGCAAGCCGGTATCACGCAACGATGTACTCGACGACACCGACGATGCCGCTACAGTGCTTGAGGCGTTTATTGAGGGAACACAGCCCGAACAACAAACCGGCCCAGCTGAACCGCTGGTGCCTCTTGATCTACTGGATGCCGGTTAAATAACGGGTTTGACGTGCAACACAGCCAACAGGCTCAACCGTTTGCTTTGGGCAGGCGGGTATCGATACGCAATGCATGAATGTGCTGCTGCATTAACTCACCCAATGCGCGATAAACCATTTGATGGCACTGCACCGCCGTTTTGCCAGCAAACTGTTCACTGGCAATGCACACATAAAAATGGCCAGCCCCCGGATTACGCAACACAGCTGCATGACCAGCATGCTGTGCACTCTCGTCGACAACCTGCAGCTGCGTAGGCGCTAAAGCCTGCTGTAGCAACTGCTCAATGCGCTGGCGTGTATCGGTCAATGTCACAAAATGCCCCATGTTATTTGCCCTGGCCCGTAGTCGATGCGATAAAATCATTGCAGATTACGGCTACAACTGCAAGGGCCGACTGCTACCATTGCACATAGGCGATCGATGCTGCAAACGCCCTCGCTGACCAATCTGCCACACATCTTGATGCACAGCCGTATCGGGTCGACCGCGCGCAACAATGTACCACCATGTGTCTACAGATGGCTGCTGCAGCTGATAGTCATAAAACCGCATAGGCGTAGCAGGCACACTGGTTTGCCGCAGCTGCTGTAAACCGGCAAGCTTGTCATGCTGCAGCACATGTAACTGTTGGGCTGCATAAAACCTTGTAAGCACATAGCGCGCCTCACTACGTTGCGATTTACAAGCAAACCGCCTGAGCGCAGGCGCCGTTGCCCACACCACCACGCAGGCAAACAGAGCCATCATTGCCACCTCCCACCAAGCCAGCTGCTGCCACATTCCAGCAGCATACTGCTCAACAGGGGATTGCTGTGGCTGACTGTGATCCGTTGTGTTGCTGCTGTCTTTCATGTAAACCCATAAACCATAAATATTATACAATATTTACAACATATAAGATCAGATTTTTATTTCACGAAAAGAATCATTCCTGACCAAAATGGATTATCCTGTCATGGTGCATGGGTGGTACTATGCACAGAGAAAAAAGATGCAGCGACCTGTATTTTTGCTGCCAACACAAATATGCTCATGCAAAAATCGCAGACAAGCGTTATACTATAAAAAGGAGGGTAACAATGCGTTTTATTGATCCACGAACCGACTTTGCCTTTAAAAAGATCTTTGGCTCGACCGGTCATGAGGGGGTGCTGCGTTCGTTTCTCAATGCGATCCTTTATGACGGACGCAACGAAATTCAGGAGCTGAAGCTGCAAGATCCCTACAACATCCCCCGCCTCAAAGGGCTCAAAGACTCGTACCTAGATGTGCGGGTAAGGCAGCAAAATGGCGAGTGGATTTTAATAGAGATGCAGGTGATCAATGTGCCTGGATTAGAAAAACGCATTCTGTTCAACGCTGCCAAACAATACAGCAACCAGCTGCTACAGGGCGAAGAGTATGAGAAGCTAGCACCGGTTGTGCTGTTGACCATTACCGATTTTGTCATGTTTAAAGACTGGCCCAAAATTATTTCACGCTACCGCCTCGTAGAGCAAGATTTGATGGTCGAATACCCTGCCAACGATGTGCAGCTAGCCTTTGTAGAGCTGCCCAAATTTACCAAAACCCATGACCAGGCAACCGAGCTGTGGGAGAAATGGCTCTGCTTTATCAAAGAGGCCAACAGCTTGGAGATGGTTCCTGCTAGCTTGGCACAGGTACCCCAAATTCAAGAGGCCTTTACCATCGCCAACTATGCCAAGCTAGAGCCTGAAGAGGCAGACATTCTCGACAAACAAACCATGTGGTGGGGCGATCAGAGAAAGATACACAAACTGTATGCACAACAGCAACAAGATTACGAGCAGATTAAAGTGCAGCGCGACCAAGCCCAAACAGAGCGTGATCGAGCTCAAGCAAACGAACAGCAGGCACGCCAGGCGCTGCGTTGCACTGCTATTGCTTTGCGTCAATCAGGGTTAGACGACAAACGCATATGTCAAATGATGAACATGTCACAACAGCAACTCGACGAGGTGCTGACCGAAACAGCAGATTGACCAATCGGATCAACGAATCTATTCGTCAGCTACGGCTTTTATCATCCTCTTACATCTATTTCTTGTATGTATAGGCTCTGTTCACAATGTGTGGACATGGCGAGGAAGCATCTTGCTCTCCACACAGCGGCTGGCTTTGGATTGTGGAGCGGTATGCGCTATGATGATGATAGATAAATAAACAGGAACCAGAAAAATGTCGGCACAGCAACAACAAAATCAAGGAAAGGTAAAGCAGGTTATTGGCCCCGTGGTAGATGTGGAGTTTCCACACCAGACACTGCCCGATATTTTTACGGCGCTGACTGTAACCAACCCGCAGCTGTCTCATGAAGAGGACAACCTGGTACTAGAGGTGGCGCAGCATTTGGGTGAAAATACGGTGCGCTGCATTGCCATGGATGCCACAGAGGGGCTGGCGCGCGATGTTGCTGTCAAAAACACCGGCAATCCCATCTGTATGCCGGTGGGCAAGGGTACATTGGGGCGGATTTTGAATGTGATTGGTGAGCCGGTCGATGAGCAGGGGCCGCTGCAGGTTACCAAAAGGGAGCCGATTCACAAAAGCCCGCCCGATTTTACGCGGCAAAGTACGCAGGCCAGCATTTTGGAGACAGGCATTAAGGTGATTGATCTGCTGGCTCCCTATGCCCGAGGAGGAAAAATCGGCCTGTTTGGCGGAGCCGGTGTGGGCAAAACGGTGCTTATTCAGGAGCTGATCAACAACATTGGTAAGGGGCATGGTGGGCTGTCGGTATTTGCTGGCGTTGGCGAACGCACACGTGAGGGGCGCGACTTGTACAACGAAATGTGTGAGTCGGGCATTATTCAGCGCGATAAAAAAACCGGTAAGGTCAATTGCGACGATAGCAAGGTAGCGCTGGTGTATGGCCAAATGAACGAGCCGCCTGGAGCTCGTGCGCGTGTGGCTTTGTCGGGCTTGACAGTTGCCGAACATTTTCGCGACGAGCTTGGTCAAGATGTGCTGCTGTTTATTGACAATATCTTCCGCTTTACCCAAGCCGGCTCAGAGGTGTCTGCTTTGTTGGGCCGTATTCCCTCTGCTGTCGGTTATCAGCCAACGCTGGCTACCGAAATGGGACAACTACAAGAGCGTATTACATCTACACAAGAGGGCTCTATTACATCGGTACAGGCCATCTATGTGCCCGCCGACGACCTCACCGACCCAGCACCTGCAACAGCATTTGCCCACCTCGACGCCACCACCGTGCTCAGCCGCGCCATTGTCGACTTAGGCATCTACCCTGCCGTTGATCCGCTGGACTCCACCAGCCGCATGCTTGAGCCCGAAATTGTCGGCAAGCAGCACTACGACACTGCACGTCAGGTGCAATCGGTGCTGCAGCGCTACAAAGATCTGCAAGATATCATTGCTATTTTAGGCATGGATGAACTATCGCAACAAGACAAACTCACCGTTGCTCGCGCCCGCAAAATCCAGCGCTTTTTGTCACAACCCTTTAGTGTGGCCTCAATTTTCACCGGTACCCCCGGTGCATATGTTAAGCTCGCCGACAGCGTCCAAGGGTTCCAAGAAATTGTAGATGGCAAATACGACGACATCCCCGAGCAGGCCTTTTATATGGCCGGCACCATCGACGATGTACTAGCCAAAGCCAAGCAGCTGGCAAGTTAAGAAACGGGAACCTGCAGGGCAACGCGGTTTATTGACTTTGTTAGCCTGTACAATCAATCGATTGCTCACATGCTCAAAAACGCGGCGTAGCGGCGCGTAGGCGAACCTGTAGCTTGGCGTTTTGCTGGTAGACACCCTGTGCTTGCCACATGCGCTCTTGCCTCGGTTCGAGAGGAACGCTCTCAAAAGGGGTCTCATCAAGCAGAGCGCCTTGGGGTGAGAGAACCCAAAGGCCAATCTGCACCAACACCGACTTGCCGGTGCGGTTGTGTAGTAAAACCTGCACGGCGCCGGCGTTGCTTTGTTCGACATTGACGCTAAGCACCTCGACTTCGGCGCAGACAGTGCCTTCGTTGCAGATGATCTCTACCGGTATACCCTGGGCGTTTTGTTTAATGGGAGTGGTGAGGGCTTGGCCAAGAGATGTTTGTGCATAACGCATTTTTGTGCAGCTACACAGCAGCATGCTGCAGCCAAGAGCAAGCAGGCAAATGAGTGGGCGTTTGCTGACTGTTATCATTGATACATCACTCCGACGGCGCTTTGTTTTTTGGTTTCGTAATCATCCATCCAGACAATTTGGGCATCTTCGGCGTTGATGAGCTGAAAGCTGTAGACAATGTAGTCGCTCACACCATCGCGCGAGGCCTTTGAAAGGGCACGCATTTCGCCCTTAAGCAGGTAGTCGGCGCCCAGTAGCGTTTTGCTGGTGCTACCTGCATCGTACAAACCGGCACGCTTTTTGTCGCGCTCTTGCATCACCTGCTGCTCGCTGTCGCGTGCAATAAATTTCCACTTGCCTGCTGTACGCTTCATCAGCTCCGCCATGAGTTTGTTGCGCAAAATACCTGGATCTATGCGAAATCGCGTAGAGTTTTGAATCGGCAGCATATTGACCTGCGGCTTTTGATCGCCCTCAATTTTGATGCCAGCAATGGCACGCGCCATTCTATCGGCAATGGTGCGAATATCTGCCGAACTGGTGCCGGTGCCACCCAGTGTATCTTGCGCGCTGGCATCAAGCACTTTGGTTTTACCCTGGGCTGTGCGATAACCACAACCTCCAAACCATAGCAGCGATGTTGCTACTGCTAAACAGACGAAAACATGACGATAAGCTACCAGACTGTGATCTATCTTTCGGTTACTGTTTGACACTCTTTTACCCCCCATCTACCTCTCAGTAAGCACTTTAACGAGCTGCTTGGCACGAAGCAAGCTCTCAGCCACACACCACTTGCATGCATTGGTCAGCATATAGATTGGCTGCAAACCTAACACTGTTTGTACCCTTTGTTACGGTGATGATCCTTTTGCAGCATTGTCTGAGCTAGCTTGATGCAAAGCGGCCGCTGTTTTTTTGTGATGAAACTTTTGCGCAAGATCTAAAGGTGTGTTGCCGTGAATATCTTTCACATTGGGATCTGCTTGCCGCTGTAACAAAAGGGTAACCAGATCAACCCAACCATGCTGAGCAGCCACATGCAGTGGGGTTTGGCCATCATTGTTTTGTACATTGGGATCTGCACCCGATTGCAACAAAGTACTTGCCGCTGCCAACTGTTTATTATTGCAGGCCAAATGCAGCGCAGTATTCCCCAAAGGGCCCCGGCTCTGAACATCAGCCCCCAGACTCTTTAGGTGTGCCACCGCCTCCACCTTACCCCCAGCAGCAGCCACATGCAGCGGCGTGTGCCCATGGTGGTTACGAACATCGACATATGTTTTATCCCATGCAGCCAACGCTCGCAGGGATGATACCATCCCCTCTTCGGCAGCCTTGTGCCAAACGGTGCCGCCGTTGATGACATGAAATGTTACAACCGAGCCGTGTTGCAAAAGCAGATTGATGATATCCGACATGCCAGAGCGCACCGCTAAGTGCAACGGGGTTTCGCCAAAGGCATTGGGTGTAGTCAACAGCTGCTTTTTCTTTGGCGGTGGTAATTTTTCTAATATCTGCACCAAAACAGGCAAGCTGCCCGATCGAGCGGCAGCATGCAAACCGGTATCGCCTTTTTGGTTTTTAATTGCCGGATCGGCTCCACGCGCAAGCAGCACCTCTATCACTTTGAAATTTCGCCCCTCAATCGCTGCATGTAGCAAAGTTTCACCAAACCAACGCTGCTTGTTAACATCAAGATCCTGCTGCGATATAGAAAACAGCTTGATGATCTCCTCCTGACCCATAAGAGCTGCAAAGTACAATGGATCAATGGCCATTTGTGGTGGTTGCGCTCGCGGAATAGGAATTTTGGCACGCTCAGCAGCCTCTTTGTGAGCACGTGCGCGCACATCACGCAAAGACTCCTCCAACGAGGAGGCTGGCGGCCAATGACAAGAGTCGCACCCCCATATACATAGCAACACTGCTGCCACAGCCCACTTTGCTTGAACCATCTGCATATTTACTATAACCCCCGCTTTACCAACATATCTCAACATAACAGATAACCTTTGGCAGTCCTGTATTATTCCGCACAGCGTGCTTTGACTCCAACATGCCACATACCTTTTTTGTTTTTTTAATTTTACCGTTGGCTTGAATCAGCCCGACAGCTAAACCAGCTCGTACGCCGCAGCCAAGTTCTTCCCGACGAAAGCCACCCCGACGGCCAAAACAAAAGAGCATTGTCGGTCAGCGAACTCGGCAGCGTAGTGCTTGTCCTTGATCTGTTGCAGCGCCGCTTGCGCGGTTTGCTGGAGTCGTTCTTGGTCCGCCTTGCGTACCGCCCGCTTAAACTCCAAGATAATCCCCGGCTTGTGTGGTTGTTTAGGAATGAGTAAAACGTCTGCCCGTCCTTCGCCCGCCTCGCGCTCGGAACGCAGGCGATAGTCTTGCTCCAGTTGCACCAGCAACCCCAATACAAAAGCCTGATACACCCGCTCGGGGTCTCGCTGTGACACATCGAAGTAGCTCAGACTCTCGTGTACGAACTCTTGCAGATGTTCGGTAAAACCCTCTCCATCCCCTTGCAACAGCGCCTTGATCATGCCCGTCGTTTGTTCTTTGCGCGGCTCTTGCGAAAACCAGCTTTCGATCAAGTCTTTGTATAGGCTCTTGACCTCGGCGTTCGGCAGCCGCAAGCGGGCCTGTTGCGTGCCACCCT
>JBCCEX010000024.1:0-12079 GCA_039030035.1 Myxococcota bacterium | reverse complement strand
GCAGTCTGGTTGTAGATCGTGCAGTAGCCGTGTGATCAGTTGATCTTTTTGGCTGTTGGGCAGCACCCAGCGCACACCTGGCAGTTGAGCAGCTTGTTGGGGGTGCAACGAAGCATCACAACCCGACATAGCCAACTGCGCTTGTGGATTAAGACGATGTAAGCGACGAGCCAGCTGTCGCGATTTACTACTTGCTCCAGCTGTCACCGCACAACTATTAATTACGCAGACATCGGCGTCGCGTGCATCGGCCACGACTAGGTGGCCAGCCATTTTGAGCTGCCGCGCCCACCCCTGCAATTCGGCTTCATTCAAACGGCAGCCTAGAGCCGCTAGGTGTATTCGCATAAGATTTTTAAATACTCCTTATATTGCCAATCTAATACCAATTTTAGGCAAAAGCAATACCCCCCCCAACATTTATTTTGAACATGCCATAAGTAATAACTCAAAATCACCCCGTTTGCGAAACCGGCGATAAATGTTACAGTGAGCACAATGGATAAAGAGATTTCACTACCCGCTCCTGTTAGCATTGCCGACGAGCTGAAAGCTTCATTTCGTGATTATTCTATGAGCGTCATTGTGGGACGGGCACTGCCCGATGCCCGCGATGGCCTCAAGCCGGTACATCGGCGCATTTTGTATGCCATGCATAAGGAGGGGCTGGCATACAATCGCCGCTACAGCAAATGTGCGGGTGTTGTTGGAGAGGTTCTCAAACACTATCACCCCCATGGTGATGCTCCTGTTTATGAGGCGTTGGCCCGTATGGCGCAGCCATGGAATTTGCGTGAGCTGCTGGTAGATGGTCAGGGCAACTTCGGTAGCATCGATGGCGATCCGCCGGCTGCTTACCGATACACAGAGGCGCGATTGACGCGTTTGGCACATGAATTGTTGCGGGACATTGAAAAAGAGACGGTCAGCTTTGTGCCCAATTTCGATGGCACGGTTCCAGAACCCGTTGTATTGCCAACACGTTTCCCCAATTTATTAGTCAATGGTTCTGAAGGTATTGCCGTTGCCATGGCTACGCGCACGCCGCCGCACAATTTGGGCGAGGTGATCGATGGCCTGCTTGCCTTCATTGCCGAGCAATATGAGCAGGGCCCCACGCTAGATCATGCACTGCTGTCGCAGCTGATTCCAGGGCCAGATTTTCCTACAGGAGGAATCATCTGCGGCACCGACGGTTGTCGTGAGGCGGCAGCCACCGGTCGCGGCTCTATTGTAGTGCGTGGGTGTGCTCGTGTGGTAGAGGCCAAAGAGAGTAAGCGGCAGCAGATTATCATCGATGCGATTCCCTACCAGGTGAACAAAACCCGACTGCTGGAGCAGATGGCTGCTTTGGTGCGCGACAAACGTGTCGAGGGCATCACCGATCTGCGTGATGAATCGGATCGCGACGGTATGCGTGTGGTGGTCGATGTACGGCGCGATTGCCTCCCTGAGGTGATTCTCAACCAGCTGTACAAATATACACAGCTGCAGATTCACTACCCCATGCACACGCTGGCGATTGTGTCGGGTCGCCCGCGTACCCTCAATTTGCGCGACGTGCTCGAAGAATTTTTGGCGTTTCGTCGCGAGGTGGTTACCCGCCGCAGCCAGTTTGAATTGGCGGTTGCACAGCAGCGTTTTCACATGGTGGCTGCGCTGCTGGTGGCGCTAGACGACATCGATCGCGTTGTGGAGATTATCCGCTCCTCTGCCGATACCAAACAGGCCAAGCAGCGGCTGCAGCAGCAGAAATTTGCCAACGCACTCAAAATTAGCCTGCTCACACAAGCGCAGGTGCCGCAGCTGCAGCAGTGGCAATTGCAAGGCTATGCGCAGCTCAACGAAGAGCAGGCCACAGCTATTTTGGAGATGCGTCTATCGCGTTTGGTTTCGCTTGAGCGCGATAAACTGCTGCAAGAGGGGCAAGAGCTGCTGGCACAAATGGCCGAACTGCAGCGCATTTTAGGCGATATCAAGCAGCTCATGCAGGTGATTAAGGCCGATCTGGTCGACCTCAAAAAGCAGTTTGCCACACCACGCCGCACACAGATCATCGAACAAACTGGGCTGCTAGACAAAGAGGATCTCATTGCTCAAGAAGATGTATTGGTAACCATTTCGCATACAGGCTATGTCAAGCGCTCCTCGTTGTCGCACTATCGGCAGCAGCACCGCGGCGGCAAAGGCAAGCAGGCGGCCAGTGCACGAGAAGACGATTTTATAGCCGATGCCTTTGTTGCCTCAACCCATGCCTATTTATTGGTGTTTACCAACAAGGGCAAGGTGTATTGGGTTAAGGTCTACGAGCTGCCCGATGCCGGCCCGGGTGCAAAGGGTCGTCCGATTGTCAATTTGATACAGCTAGAGTCAGACGAGCAGGTTAAAGAGGTGCTGCCCGTTAAAGACTTTCCGCAGCAAGAGGGTGAAGCCTTTGTGGTGACCTGCACCCGCAAAGGTAAAATCAAAAAAACCGATCTGCTGGCCTACTCGCGCCCACGCAACACCGGCCTCATCGCCTGTGGCATTGAAGAGGACGACGAGCTCATTGAGGTTAAAATTGCCCGTGGCCAACAAGATGTATTAATGACCACACGCCACGGCATGGCCATCCGCTTTGCGCAGGCCGATGTACGCCCCTGTGGCCGCCCAGCTGTTGGTGTGCGCGGCATTGCCCTGCGCGGCGAAGATTTTGTTGTGGGCATGGATGTGCTCGACCCCGACGCCAGCATTCTCACCGTTACCGAACTTGGTCACGGCAAGCGCACACCGGTGTCAGAATACCGCACACAAAACCGCGCCGGCTACGGTCTTATTACCATCAAAGCCGATTCGCGCAACGGTCTGGTAGCCGGCAGCCTGCAGGTGAGCGACAGCGATCACATCATGATCGTCACCAGCGAAGGCCGCCTCATTCGCGTTGCGGTCGGCAGCGTATCTTGCTACAGCCGCAACACCAAAGGCGTACGCCTCATTGCTGTTGACCGCAAATCCAAAGAGCGTGTAATCGCCTTAGCCCGACTCGCCGAAGAGAGCAGCGGCGAAGAAAATGTTACACCAGCCGACGATTTATAAATGTGGCTTGACAAGCTCTATATAGAGCGCATAATAAAGGATGTGCGTAACAGTACTCGCGGTGAGTAACGCAAAACAAAAGGAGAAAAAATGATCAAGAAGGCAGGATTGGCAGCATTTTTGGCTGCAGGTATGGGTATGTTTTTGGCTTGTGGTGATGATACCGACAGTACAAGCAATAAAACACCAACGAACAATAGCAACAGTACACCAGCGGGAGATGACAACAGCTCAGCCAGTAACCCGACAACCACAAGTGATAATTCAGCCAGCAACCCGCAAGGCACTAATGGTGTAGGCAACGCCGCTTCAGATGCTGCAAACAACAGTGATGGCACCGGCTCTCAGGCGCTAACCAGTAAAGCATTGCAAGAAGCCACCGCTGTAACAAAGGCTGCTTTTGAAAAAGAGTGCAAGGCACTGGGTAAGGATTCAGCCCTTGCTAAAGTTGCTAAAAAAATCGTGATGTTTGTGGACTCCAGCAAAAAAACCGACAAGCTATGCACCTCTTTGGAGACTGCCTGTGCATCCCTAAAAGATGCAGAAGAGCAACTGAAGCAGGCAGGAGTTGACTTAAAAGAGGCTCATGTTACGTTACTAAGCGGTGGCTCCATTGATTCCGGCACACTGAATAAGTTTGGTAGCAAAAGAATTACTATCGGCGGCGACCCTAAGTGCAGCCAATAAACTAAATCGACAAGTTGCTTCTTGCAATAAGAAGCATAGCGCTGTGTGCCTCAAGGCCGACGTGGAAAGCGTTGGAATTGAGGCTTTCTTTTTTGTACATAAGCGTCGCGCCCCTCTTGGCCTTCTTGGGTCATGTAAAACAGTTGCGTGGCGCAGCCTGCCAGCTCTTGCAGGCCTGTTTGCCCGTCGCAATCGGCGTTGAGGGCTGCTTTGAGGCAGCGCAGTGCGGTGGGGGAGTGCTGCAGCATCTGCTCGCACCAGTGTAGGGTTGCTGTTTCGAGTTGGGGTAGGGGGACTACGTGGTTGACTAGGCCCATGTCGAGGGCCTGTTGTGCGTTGTATTGGCGGCACAAAAACCAGATTTCGCGGGCTTTTTTTTGGCCAACAATGCGGGCCATGTAGCTAGCGCCGTAGCCGCCGTCAAACGAGCCGACGCGTGGGCCTGTTTGTTGAAAAATGGCGTTGTCGGCGGCGATAGTGAGGTCGCACACCATGTGCAGCACCTGGCCGCCGCCGACGGCATAGCCTGCTACCATGGCCACTACGGGCTTGGGGCAGGTGCGAATCTGCCGCTGTAGGTCGAGTACATTGAGGCTTTGGTGGCCCTGTTTGTCGCAGTAGCCGGCATCGCCGCGGATTTTTTGGTCGCCGCCTGCACAGAAGGCTTTGTCGCCGGCGCCGGTTAAAATGATCACACCGATGTTGGGGTTGTGGCGCGCCAGCTGCAGGGCGTTGGAGATCTCTTGCACGGTGAGTGGCCGAAACGCATTGCGCACCTGTGGGCGGTTGATGGTGATTTTGGCAATGCCGGGCTTGGTGTGGTAGAGAATATCTTCAAACTGCTGCTGCTGTTGCCATGCAGCATTGCTGCTATGTGTTGGTGTATCCACGGTTTTATCTCCTTATTGTCTATGTTTTGCTATTATGGCAGAAAGTCACAACGGTGAACACCTTTATTATGGTGTTTCGCTCTGCTGTTCGAGCACCTCAAGCTCATCGCCGCGAACAGCGTTGGGCGGTTCGTAAGACCAACCAACAAACAGACGCGAGCAGATCAAACAGGCGACAAATACCGATAGTAAGATCACTGTTGGAGCAACAATCATGCCGTTTAGCACCAGCGGCGGTACCAGGGCAATAATGGCGATCTCGACCAGGGCAATACCCAAATAGGCGAGGCCGAAATCTTCCAGTACTTGAGAGCGGGTTTGTGGGTCGATAACACGCAGCAGCAAAATAGAGGTTGAAACAGAGCCGGTGTTCCAGCCATACATGAGAATAGAGCGCTCAAACCAAAATGTACGACACATGCGACGACCCAAAAACCACAACATCGATACGGTGAGCAGGCAGCCAAAACAAAAGAGGGTGAGCAGCGGCAACGCATATTTCATGACCACACCCAATGTAATGGATGCAATACCAAAGGCAATGAGGTAGTCTGTTACCCACGACCCAATACGTTGAATCACCTCTTGGTCAACATAGCGGCCAATGCGGAAAAAATTAAAGACCTTTTGAATGAGGGTCCCCACCAGCAGCGCCAAACAAAATACCGGAATCGATGAAAAAACACCCGGAATATGAAACCGCAACCAATCGCTAAGCTCAAAAGCAAGCACAGTGGTAGCAATTACGATAGCAACGTGCCATGTGAGAGGATCTAACGCAATGGGGCTCACCGTAGCCTGGCCCATCGATGTCCGCTCGTTTTCGGGCAAAAAGCCTGTTTGCATGCTCATGGGCATGTCTTGTATCGATTTCACAACCCGGGTCCACCCCATGCGGGTTGCAATATTAATAATGAGCATGCCGCCAAACACACCGGCTAAAATGCCCAGTGTGGCCATGGCGTAGCCAATGGTTTGCGCCCCTTCCAGGCTGCCGGCCTCTTCGAGAAACCCGCCAACAGCAGCTGCTGTTCCGTGCCCGCCAATAAAACCGGCCGGTAGAAAAATCGCAAAGCCGGCCGGCAAGGTGGGGTAAATAAAGCGCATCACAACCAGCCCAAACAGCAGCGCAAACCCATACTGCCCTGTTAATGAGGCAAGGTTAAAGAAAAAGGTATCGCCCGCATGTTCAATTGTTTGCCGTAGCGACATCTTGCGTTTGCGTTTGCCCAAAAACAGGGTCGAAAACAGCAACACCACCAGGTAGCATGGGTAGGAGACCATTCTCGGGTTGCCGTTGTCGGTCACGCTAAAAGGGATGATATCTAAAAACTGCCACCCTCCCACCAGGCAGATAACTCCCGCCAAAATCGCGCTGGGCATGTAGGTGTATTGCAAAAAACGGATTTTGTAGCGTAGCAGGTGAGATGCAACGATGATCATGGACATAATTCCAAAATCGGTCAGCACATCTCTCATTCACCCTCCTCGTTTCTGCATGGGGGACTATGCCACCCATATTTTGCAAACTAGTTGGCTATCAGCCGGCAGCTCTTTACTGCAGTTGCTTACCGGTCTGTTGCCGCTGCTACAAGCAGTTATATATCAATATAGAAGCAGTATGACACAATGTGCCGGCTGGCGCAAATGTCATCAAAAGGCAGATGGAGAAACAGCAGGCAGCAGACTGTCTATGCCGATGAAAAATCGTTGTATACTCAGATAAATGAACAAACAACGCTCCTACAGCATGGCCTATGGGGTTGTGGCTTTGGCTTTTGCGGCGTTGGCGTTGCGTTTGTTGATGCTGCAGGTGGTGTGGGGCAGCTACTATCGCCAGCGCAGTGAGAGCAATTTTATTCAGGAGCAGCGTGTTTCTCATACCCGCGGACATGTGTTTGATGCAACAGGGCAGCTGTTGGTAGACAATCGGCCAGCCTACGACCTATATGTCACCTTTGCACTGCTGCCCAAAGGGTTGCCGGTGTTGCGGCAGCTGTTGGCCCCACTGCACTACAGCACACAGCGGTTGCGCAAGATTTATCAACGTATACAGCAGGCCGCTGCACATGGTTTGCGTGAGCCGATGGTTGTGGCAGTGGGGTTGGATGCCACGCTATGCAATGTGCTGCAGCAGCATGTGCTGTCGCGGGGAATTCGTGGGGTGCTGCTGAAAACAGCCTCTCGATCTATTGCCGCGCTGGTGCAGCAGAATGTCACACCGATCAGCAGGGATCAGCAGTTACCGCACAGCCAGCAGCATTTAGCAGTGCACGATTCATCGGAATGTGATCTACATGTGCAGCCGCTGCAGTTTCCTAGCAGGCAGGCTGTGTGGGCGCAGCTGCAGGATTTTTTGCAGTTATCGCAACAGCAGCTACAGGCGCAGCTGCAGTCGGCAAAACGGCGATCGGGGCGTGCGGCGCGCTTTAAGCCAACCCTGCTGCTTGCCGATGTGGGGTTTGCGGCGCAGGCGCGGATTCAATCGGCCATGAGCTTGGGCACACTGGCTGGTGTTTCGGTTGTGAAGGCGCATAAGCGGCGCTATATCCATGGCGAGCTGGCTGCGCATGTGCTGGGTTTTGTCAACGAGGTATCGCTGCAAGAGCTCAAAGAGAGCAACGGCTCCTATTTTGTGGGCCATAAGGTAGGGCGGCAGGGTATTGAACAAAGCTATGAGCGGGTGTTGCGTGGTGCAGATGGTGTGCGACGCATTGTTGTCGATGCGCGCGGCAGGCGGCTAGAAGAGAGCCGGCAGCAGGCGTTGTTGGGCGATGTGCGTGTCATGTGGCCCCCCATTGCTGGGCTAGATTTGCAGCTTTCGTTAAATTTGGCGCTGCAGCGCTATGTGCAGCAAGCATTTGTAGGCAAAGCGGGGGCGGTGGTGGCACTAGACCCCAATACGGGTTATGTGCTGGCAATGGCTAGCTTTCCTGCCTACAACCCCAACCATGTGGTGGGGCGCAACAACGCGCCTGTGTTGCGGCAGCTGTCAACAGATCCGCTCAAGCCATGGATCAACCGTGCTATTCAATCGCACTATCCACCCGCAAGTGTTTTTAAACCGATTGTTGCATTATCGGCTTTGGGGCAGGGTGTGATCACCGCGCAAGACAAGCAGTGGTGCGGTGGTCAGTTTACCATGGCGCGCAACACCTGGAGATGCGTCAAACAGCGTTCGCACGGTTGGGTTGATCTCAATACCGCTTTGCGCAAATCTTGCGATGTCTATTTTTATCAGCTGGGCAAAGCTTTGGGAACCGATCTGCTGGCAAAAGGGGCACAGCAGCTAGGTTTTGGTCGCGTGAGCGGCATTGATTTACCCCAAGAGGTTGCTGGATTTATCCCAAATTGCGCCTACTATCGCAAACGGCAGGGGTACTGCGCTCCCGGCTTTGCCATTAACAGCTCGATTGGCCAGGGTGATGTAACCGCAACAGCTCTGCAGCTGGCCGCAGCCTATGCCGCTTTGGCCAATGGCGGCACGGTCTACCGACCCCAAGTTGTGCGAGCAATCTCTCAAGCAGGGCAGCTACACAAAGAGTATGCACCCGAGATAGCTGCTTACATCGATGCCAAGCCCGAAGATTTGGCCGTTATTCGCCAGGCCCTCTCTCAGGTGATGCAGCGTGGTGGTACCGCCTATGGCCTGCGCTGGAACCCAAACTGGCCGCAGCTGGCTAAATGGCTGCGCACAACCAAGCTATCGATGGGCGCCAAAACAGGAACCGGCCAGGTGGTGCGCTTGGGCTCACAAAGGCCGGCTAGCCCGCAAGATGTGCCCTATAAGCAGCGTGACCACGCCTGGTTTGTTGGCTTTGCCCCCAGCCATCGCCCAGAAATTGTGGTGGTGGTGCTGGTAGAGCATGGTGGCTGGGGCTCGCAGGCAGCAGCTCCTATTGGCTGTGATATTATTCGCGCTTGGTCACAGCAGCAACAGCAGCAAGCGCAAGCACAGCCAGCACAACAGCAAGGTGGGCAGCATGCTCATTAATACATACCCCTTACGTTCACGCCTGCCTTATGGTTTGATTATTGTCTGTTTTGCTCTCATGGGCATTGCTGTGGTCAACCTGGCAGCAGCAACCCGTGTAGGGGCAACTGCGCTGCACTGGGTTCATCTGCTACGCTGTGCTGTAGCTTGTGGCATTGGTGCTGTTGTGGTGCTGCTGCCCGCCAACAAATTGCGCCAGCTGATTTGGCCCTGCTATGTGCTAAGCCTCATGCTACTTGTTGCTGTGCTGGTTGCCGGAGTCACTGTCAACGGCGCACAACGGTGGGTTGATTTAAAAGTTACCCGCCTGCAACCCTCTGAGCTCGCCAAAATCTCTGTGCTGTTGGCACTGGCAACATTTTGCGCCAAAGATTGGCCTCGCCACGGCTACACCCTCAGCCGCCTCATACGCATATGGGCTCTATGGCGCCCAATTGCTGTCGCTGCTGCAGCTGTGGGTGCTGTTTGGTTAAAATACCGTTTGCTGCGCGATGCACTGCTGTCAAGCTGGCTCACAATTGCTGCTGCTTTACTGCTGCTGTTGCTATGGGGTCTATGGTTAGCAGGCTGCATACACCTTTTACTACAACGCGGCTGGCGCTGGCGTCAGCAGGTGAGCGTTGTTGATTTAGTCGCCGCACCCGCAGCATTGGTCTTTATGCAGCCCGACTTAGGCACCACACTGCTGCTGTTGGCACCGCTTGCCTGCATGGTGCTGTTTTGCGGTGTGCGCATAAAATCGGCACTGCTTGCGGGCCTGCTGCTTGCGGGCCTGGCAGTTGGAGCCTGGTACGGCCTGCTGCAAGATTACCAAAAGCGCCGTGTTTACAGCCTGCTGCAGCCCCAAAGCGACCTACGCGGTAGCGGCTATCATGCTGCCCAATCGCTCATTGCCATTGGTTCAGGCAAATGGATGGGCAAAGGATTTGGCGAAGGCACACAAACCCAGCTGTCGTTTTTGCCCGAAAGCCGCACCGACTTTGTGCTTGCCCTATGGGCCGAAGAGTGGGGCCTATTTGGGTCCATGCTCGTTTTGGCTCTGTTTGCCCTACTGGTCATACAGATGTTGTACATCTCACAGCACGCCGCCGATCGATTTGGCCAGCTGCTAGCCTTTGGCGCAGCCTGCTTGGTATTTTGGCATGTGATCATCAACGTTGGCATGGTGCTAGGCCTGCTGCCCGTTGTTGGTGCAGCGCTACCCTTTTTGAGCTATGGCGGCACCTCCTTGCTGCTACACGTGCTTGCAGTATCTCTATGCGTACACGTTGCGCTATGGCGCCAAGAGGCAGACGATATTGTTTGAGACATATTACATCAGCCGCCGCCACTGCAAACGCATATTGGCTAACAGCAAAACATTTTGTGTCAAACAGTATCATGATGAGGTTGGTCTTACGGTATTTTTGGCGAAAGAAGAGGCATCAACTAAAAAACTGCCTACCTGTGGCTGCTGTGTAGCAGATAGCTCTCAATGAAGGGTTGTAGGTTGCCGTCGAGCACCGCCTCTACGTTGCCGATTTCGTGGTTGGTGCGTAGATCTTTGGCGAGACGGTAGGGGGCCAGTACGTAGTTGCGAATTTGTGAGCCGAATGAGGCTTCGCGTTTGGCGGCTTCGGCGCGGTTTTTTTCTTCTAGCCGTTTTTGCTGTTCGTGTTGGTATAGGCGGGCGCGTAGCATTTTCATGGCGGTGGTGCGGTTTTGGATTTGGCTGCGTTCGGAGCGGCATACGACCGCAATGCCGGTGGGTTCGTGGGTGATGCGTACGGCTGAGTCGGTTTTGTTTTGGTGCTGGCCACCGGCGCCGCCAGCGCGAAACGTGTCGATGCGTAGCTGCTGCGGCTGAATATCCACCTGTACATCGTCGTTGATTTGTGGCAGCACCCATACGGCGGCAAACGAGGTGTGGCGGCGGCCGCCGGCATCGAAAGGGGAGATGCGTACCAGGCGGTGCACGCCAATTTCGGCTTTGAGGTAGCCGTAGGCATATTCGCCGCTAATGAGTAAGGTTGCGCTTTTAATACCCGCCTCATCACCCTCTTGCATGTCGGCTAGCTGCACCTGATAGCCTTGCTGCTGTGCGTAGCGCTGGTACATGCGCAGCAGCATTTGCGCAAAGTCTTGGGCATCGACGCCGCCTTGGCCGGTGTTGACCGTCAAAATAGCGTCGTTGATATCGGTGGGCTCCTGCAACAGCTGCTGCAACCGCATGGTATCAACCAGATCTTGCGCCTGCTTAAGGTCTTGCTGCAGCTCGTGCAAGCTGTCGTGCTCGCCCAGCAACTCCAGCAACTCTTGCGAGTCGGTGAGCAGCTGCTGCACCTTTTGCGCACGCTGCAGCAGCTTGTAGGTGCGGGTACGCTCTTGCTGAATAGCAGCGGCCTGAGTGGGATTTTGCCAAAACCCCTCTTGCTGCATCTGCTCGTCGAGCTGCTGCACACACTGCTGCCACTGTGCGATCTGTTGTGCTGTGCACAGTTTTTGCCACTGCTGTTGCAGCTGTTGTGCCTGACGCTGTAGCTCATCTTTGAGCTGGACATCTTCTGTTTTTGCCATTGTTCACTACCATAGCAGAAGTTTTGCTCTTCTGACTTTTTCTTGACCTTCTTGCTGCTATGCGTAAAACCTAAAAGGGAGTAAAAAAGGGAGAAAAGAGAGAACAATGCCGATTTATGAATATGCATGCAGCAACTGTGGACAAACGCACGAAATATTGCAAAAGGTCGATGATCCCGCACCGCAGCAGTGCCCATCTTGTGCCAAATCAAACACGCTGAGCAAGCTCATGAGCCGCAGCGCCTTTCATTTGAAAGGAGGTGGTTGGTACAAAGATCTATACGCCTCTGCCAAACCCAAGCAGCAAGAGAGCAAAAAGGAGAAGAGCAAAGACAAAGGGGCAGCCAAGGCCGATACCGATAAAAAGCCGGCGGCCAAGAGCGAAAAACAGACGTGAGCGATCCAGTGTGTTGCCGCAGCTTTGCCGGTAGATGAACTGCATACTCTAATGAGCCGAAGCCTTTGCTGCCGGGCAAAAACAGTTTTCTGCAGAGTTGAAAGCAAATCGTCTATTTTTTGAGAACCTTGCAGCAAAAGTTGCTTCATGAAAATCAAGAATATGCTACTCTAGCAGCAGAAAAAACAAAAAGTCGGATGCTGAGACCCCTTTAAACAATTAAACTACAAATAAAAAAACTCACGCAAAGATATTGACAAGCAACACTCATGTATCGATAGTGGGAATGAAGGGAGGTTATTCCTTTAACCAAACACACTGGAGAAAACTGATGAAGCACATACCAAGAAACCTAAGAGCATCTGTTTGCAACCACTTATGGACAGCAGGCATGTTCACAACATTACAGCTAGCCACGTTGCCGAGCTTGGCGGCAACACCAGAGCCAACGCAAAACAAAACAGACACCGCAAATCAGAT
>JBCCEX010000023.1:0-12166 GCA_039030035.1 Myxococcota bacterium | reverse complement strand
TTGCCCACTCGTTGCATGTGATTCATGGGAGCCAGGCTCAGGAGTAGCAGCCGAATGCGATTGCATCATCGGTATTGGTTGCGACGATTGTTGTTCCTTGATATCATCCACATCGCCTTGGACAGCATAGGCAGGCGACACACCAAACGCAATCGCCAGTAGTTGTATGAGCTGTAACCCCTTACTCCAGATGTTTTTAGCCATTTTTACCACCTCCCTTTTTAGTAAATTCGCGGTCATGAACTGTTTAGACATGCAGTTGCTTCTTGTTGCTACTTATAACAGTTGCTTTGTTGATGTCAAGGAAAACAAGAAATTGTCTCTCTTTTTGATGACTATTGATGAAGCACATACCACATGAGTCTAACGTATAGGCTTTTTCGTTGCCGGTTTTTGGGCTAGAGCGCTTAACATGTAGCGTGTGATAACCTCCTTGTAGGGGGCAGCATATGGATCGTCTCATCGCCAACCACGATGTTGTGGTGTGCACGGGGGCAGGGGGTGTGGGTAAAACCACCACAGCGGCGGTTATTGGGCTGCGTGCGGCTAGTTTGGGTAAGCATACGCTTATTGTTACGATTGATCCGGCGCGGCGTTTGGCGCAGGCGTTGGGGCATCGAACATTGGCGGCTACACCGCAGGCGGTTGGTTCGCAGTTTTTTGTGCAAGCGGGTATTAAGCAGCATGCTGCGGTGTCGGTGATGATGCTGGATATGCAGGCGGCTTGGGATGATCTGGTTGGGCGGCTGTGTACAGACAAAGGGTTGGCGCGGCGGTTGTTAGATAATCGGTTTTATCGCTATTTGTCGCGTGAGTTGCCTGGCTCGCAGGAGTTTATTGCGGCTGAGTCGCTCTACACGTTGCATGAGCGTGGGGAGTTTGATCAGATTGTGTTGGATACGCCGCCTACTGTGCATGCGTTGGATTTTTTGGAGGCGCCTAACAAAATGGGGCAGTTTTTGCAGCAGGATGCGTTTCGTCTGTTTTTGCGCTCTAAGCCCAACCTGACGGGTCGGCTTGGTTTGGGGCTGCTTGATCAGGTGGGGCCTGTTGCGCAGATGTTTCTTAAGCGGTTTGTTGGCAACACTTTTTTAGATGAGCTGGCCGCCTTTTTGCATCTGCTGCAGGATCTGTACGATCCGCTTATGCAGCGAACACAGGCTTTTGAACAGCTGCTCAAAAGCGACTCAACCCGTTTTGTGGTGGTGCTGTCGAGTGCATGGAATGCGGTTTGCGAGAGCAAGCAGCTACATGAGCAGCTGCTTAAAAGGGGGTTTCCGTTTGGGCTGTTTGTGCTCAATGGGGTGAGTCGTTTGGCTATGGGGCCTGCGCAGCAGCTTGTGCGCACACCAAAGCAGTTGCGGCAGCTGTTGCAACACACGGGGTGTCTGCTTGAGCAAGATAGCGCGTTTGTTGATGCCTTGGCTGCGGTGTGTCAAAATGAGCATAGCAACAGCGTGTGGCAGCATCGGGCTATTGAGCAGCTCAAGCAGCTGCAGCGGCCGGGCAATCAAGCTGGGGAGTTTGGTTTGGTCTGTTTGCCAAAGGTTGCGCCCACGCGCCATCCGGCCGTTTTTTTGGGGCAGCTGGTGCGTGGTTTTAGTGAGGCACATGCAGATGAGTCGCGTTTTGGGAATTGATGTTGGCACGCGTACCACGGGGTTGGCGGTGAGCGACGAGCTGCGCTTGTGCGTGCGGGGGCTGCCCGATCACCGGCCCCGTAGCCGCGCGCAAGATGTGGCGCATGTGCTGCAGCTATGCCGGCAGCTGCAGGTGCGTACGGTGGTGGTTGGCTATCCCATGCTGTCGCAGTCAACATCAGAGGGTGTTATGGCCAAGCGCAGCCGCGGTTTTGCGCAGCAGCTGCAGCAGACTGCGCGCGAGGCAGAGATGTTGTTGGATGTGCATTTGCTGGATGAGTCATTGACCTCGGCGGCCGCCTATCGTCGCTTGGCCCATTGCGGCTTGTCGATCAAAAAGCGTCGCCGGTCGCTCGATGCCGCTGCAGCCTGCCTGCTGGTTGAGGATTTTTTGGCGATGCAGCCGCATTAAGCAATGATCAAGTGGTTGTATCGACTCGCTGCCATGTGCATGGTGGCTGCCGTGCTGAGCATTGTGCTGGCTGTGCTTGGGCTGGTGCGCTTTTCGCAAACCGCTGGCCCCAACTTGGGGGTGGTGTCGCTCGAGATTCCACGCGGCAGCCATGCTCGTGCCATGAGCCGTTTGCTGGCTGCTAATGGCCTTATACGCCATGAGCTGCTTTTTTATATGTACCTGCGCTTTGTGTCGGGTCGGTCGCGTGACCTGCAGGCGGGGCACTATACATTTCACACGCCGCTTACCCCGCAACAGATGATTGCTTTGCTGCAGCAGGGCAAACCCAGGCAAGTGCGTGTTACCATTCCTGAAGGGGCCAGCAACCAAGACATTGCACGGCTGCTGCATCAAGCCGGCTTGGCCACGCAACAGCAGCTGCTAACAGCCATGCAATCGCCGCAGCTGTTGCGCGCTTTTGGAGTGCCACAACAGCAAGCCGGCCGGCCTGGCCAGCTGTTGCCGGCTAGTGTAGAGGGCTATATGTACCCCGACACCTATCTGTTTGATGCAGGCAGCTCGCCCAAGCAGTTGCTGCAGCACATGCATGCACAGCTGCAGCAGGCACTTACCCCGCCCATGCGACAGCGTCTGCAGCAGATGAACTGGAGCCTGCATCGGCTGCTCACTCTCGCCTCACTGGTGCAGCAAGAGACCGCAACGCCCAGCGAGGCCCCACGCATTGCCGCTGTGTTTCACAACCGCCTGGCCAAAAACATGCGCCTGCAGTGCGACCCCACCGTGCGCTATGGTTTGTCTGATTTTGCAGGTTTTTACCCTCCCATTGCCTCACCACGCCTGCGCAAAAAACATCTACGCGACCGCCACCCCTATAACACCTATGTGCACAAACAGTTGCCCCCGGGCCCCATTAGCAGTGTTGGCGAGCAGGTATTACGGGCTGTGCTATGGCCCGAGGCAACCAATCTGCTGTACTTTGTCAGCAAAAACGACGGCACCCATGTTTTTTGTCGTACATATGCATGTCATAAGAGGGCGGTAAAAAAATGGCAGCTCGATTACTTTCGCAAGTAATACCAATCCTATAAAATAAGTTCTCTTTTATTCTTCCCGCGAAATCAGGAATCCACCAAATGCGAGAACGAACAACGATTGGGAGGGATATCGAATTTGGCAATTTGCTTTATGAAATTGGTATAATTTGCAGTCAGCAACAACATGCAACGGCAGCGACAAACAGGTGCCTGCTGCCTAATAGAGATTGTTCAGAAAGATCATTCTTGCTTGTGCATGTACGAGCTATGTTGTGACCGATGCGGGATCTTGTAGCAGCTGCGGCAATTGCAACAGCGTTTGCTGAATGGGCAAAATTGCCACACCACCTTGATAGCGACGTCGTTGACCACCATACAGCAAAATAGGGGTAGCCTCAGGATAGGCGTTGACAAATGCCCGTAGCCCTCGTAGGTCGGCACTGTGCACCTGATTGTGGCGTTTAACCTCAATGGCAAGCAGGCCGCGTGGGCCGTATAAGACAAAATCGACCTCTTGGCCTGTGCGCGTGCGCCAATAGTGCAAACTGTAGCCAAGCTCGAGGGTATCGTTGACTGCGCGTAGCTCTTGCCACACCAGGGTTTCAAGCGCTGCACCCTCCTGTTCTGGTGGGCTGTCTAGCACCCCTTTTGGTCGCAGGGCGCGATAGATACCGACATCAAAAAAATAGAACTTGGCGTGCATGACCACCTGCCGTTTGGCGCGTCGGGTAAAAGGGGGCAGGCGGTAACCAACGAGCAGATCTTCTAGCACGCAAAAGTAGTTGGCCACCGTTTTGCGATGCATGCTACACTCGCGGGCAATCTCTGTGAGATTGACAACCTGACCTTGGCAAAAACTGGCCACCTGCAAAAAACGGGTGAAGGCATCCAGCTGCCGCGTCACCCCCTCTTGCAGCACCTCTTGTTGCATGTAGGTGCCAACATAAGATTGTAGATAGGCATGTGGATCGGGTTCGTGGGTTAGCGCAGGCAGGTGACCATAGGCGATCGACTTTTTGATGTCAAAATCTTTGCCCAGCTCATAAGCGGTCAGTGGATACATCATGCGGGTAAGTGCGCGGCCGGCCAACAGATTGGCTCCCCGTTTACGCAAGCTGCGAGCACTGGAGCCTGTGAGCACAAACCGCAACCTCCTGTTTTCGATGAGACGGTGAATTTGACTCAGCAGTGCTGGCACTCGCTGCACCTCGTCGATGATGACCCAGTTGTTAAAACGAGGCGGAATGAGCTGTTCCAGCTGCTCAGGGCGCGCCAGCAGCTCTCGATGCAGGTCTGCTTGTAGCAAATCGAGGTAAAGCCCACGAGGAAACGCCTGTTTGACCCACAGAGTTTTGCCGGTAGCGCGGGGGCCAAATAGAAAAAAGCTTTTGCGATGTTGCGGCAATACCTGCAGCATTCGGGTATACATAATAACCATTTTGCATAATATTTTGGCATATGCAAGTGCCGCTTTGCGTCAAATTTTGGCATATGTAAGATGCCATTTTGCATGATTTTTTGGCATGCATGGGTGCCGTTTTGCATGAAATTATGGCACATGCATGTGGCCATTTTGCGCAATATTTTGGCATGTGCAAGTGCCATTTTGCATCAAATTTTGGCATATTAAGATGCCATTTTGCATAACATTTTGGCAGTTAAACAGGCAAAAATGTTGGCAGTTAGCCCATGCAACGCAAGCGGTATTGCAAAATAAATTGCAACGACACACTATGGTTGACGGCAAGCACGTCTTAGACGATCGGCGATGGCAGCAGCCAGCCCTTGCTCGTTGGTTTGGACAAGCTCCTGCTCAATCAGCAACCTGCTGGGGGCTAACTGCTCGAGCTCATGCAGACAGGCGTATAGCTGCTGGGCGCGCTGCGGTAGGTAGTTGTGCAGTAGCCGTATGTGGGCGCTGGGCTCTCCAAGCTGCTGCTGCAGGGTGTGTGCGCTGCTTTGCTGCAGCAGCATGGCGCTGTTGGGGTTGTGCCATGCCTGTTGCATCTGCTGCACATTAGCTAGGGTGATGTGGGCAATGTTGGGGGCGTAGTGTTTGCCTAGCAGCCCGGGGGAATCAGCTGTTTGTGGTTGATGGGCAGGGGGGGGCTGCCGCTGCAGTACCGGTTGCTGCAGTGCATGGCTGAGCTGCTGCTGCCCAATGGCTCCTGGCCGCAGCAGTGTTGCAGTTGGGGTGGTGATATCAACCACTGTCGATTCGACACCCACCGCACAAGGGCCTGCGTCGATCACCGCATCGATGCGTTCGGCCAGCGTGGTTAACACATGCTGCGCACAGGTGGGGCTAACCCGACTTGAGGCATTGGCGCTAGGGGCCGCCAGAGGCTGCCCAACAAGCTGTAATAGACGCTGCGCAATTGCATGGGATGAAATACGAACGGCTACCTTAGCGGAGCCTGCGGTAGCCTCTATGGGCACGCAGGGCGATTTTACACACACCAATGTTAGGGGGCCGGGCCAAAAAAGGGCTGCTAGTCGCTCAAAGCGCTGCTGCTGCATGGGACTGTTGCTGCATAGCGCCTGTGCCTGCGCTGCAGTGTGCACATGTACAATCACCGGATTGTTGCTGGGCCGCCTTTTGGCTGCATACAGCCGCTTGAGGCAGGCCGGCTGCAGCGCCAATGCCCCCAAGCCGTAGACTGTTTCTGTTGGAAAAGCCACCAGCTTGCCCGCTTGCAGCAGCTGCGCCGCCTGCTGCAAATCGGTGTCGCTGCTGCTGTAACAGCACGTTGCCATCACCTAGTGGCTAAGCCCGCTCAATGTAGCGACCGGTGCGGGTATCAACACGAATCTTCTCACCCTGCTGAATAAACAGCGGCACCTGGCAGCAGTACCCGGTTGATAGCTTGGCATCTTTGGTGGCACCGCTCACCGTATCGCCCCGAATAGCCGGATCGCACTCCACAATCTCCAGCACCACATGCAGCGGCAGCTGCACACCAATGGTTTTGCCCTCAAACAGCAGCAGCTTAACAGTCTCATTCTCCACCAAAAAGTTCACCGCATCTGCCAGCAATTGCCTCGACACCTGATGCTGTTCATAAGATTGTGGCTGCATAAAATGGTAGACATCGCCATCGGCATACAGATACTGCACATCGATCTCATTGAGATCCGGCTTAGGCAGCTTATCGCCCGAGCGAAACGTTGGATCTGTGGTCAGCCCCGTCGCCAGATTTTTCAACTTGGTACGCACCACCGCCGCCCCCTTACCCGGCTTGTGGTGATCAAACTCAACAATCTCATGCGGTTGCCCTTGATACAACACCCGCAAACCACGACGAAAATCAGACGTCGAATACATATAATAACTCCCCTTTAATCACAACACGGCTACTTCTCTTGTAGATTGCCCTGTTTATACAGCAGGTGCAAGAGGAGAGATTGTAAATTGCGGTAGGCGCTCTAATCTTTGTTGCACTTATCGCCGATCCAACTGCAGCCTGAAGAGAGATCGCACCATAATTGACTTTTGATTCTTGAGCAAGAGGCAGAGCACTGTGTATCACCTGCTCTTACTGTGCACCCGAAGCTTAGACACTTACCAAAACTAATCGACGAGCTTTTGCAGTTTTTATCGGCAAGCACCAAACTATCTACATCTGTTATATCGCCATTACCGGTAAGACCCTTAATGTAATTTGTGGCGGTAGTTGTTAGGCTGCTAAAAGAGCTGCTCGCCGGTTTTTTACACTTTTCCCCGTCCCATTCACATCCATCTGCCTGAGAGCTGCATAGCCCTAAAGTATTATTGCTAATTCTATCGCAGCTTACACGGCACTGAACATCGCTACCTTTTCCTCGAAATGTGCAACCTGATCTTCCTATATCTTCACCTAAAAGAGTTGACCAAGCCTGACCAAACAGACTGCCGTTATCGTTTTTGAATCGCAGCCCTCCCGAATTTATACCGTCTGCACACTCGTCGATGGTTTTATTGTTGCCACATATCCGGTTTCCGTTAAAAAGACCCAAGGGGGTAAATACATCTTTACCGCCTTTAAGGCCGGAATCGCTGGCTAAGTTTTGCTCACTTTCGCTGTTATTGTCGCCACATGATGTGCATGTTGCCAAAGCAATACAGGCGATGGCGAGACGGCTGAGCTGTTTGATCGGGTATACATTCATCTTTTTCCTCCTTGTTTGTTATCTTATATATAATAACGAAAGGCGTGAGCGATCTATTCCAGTGCAGCATGCGGCAGGAGCCGATGTGTGGCATGGGCAGACGGGTATGACAACTGGAATAAAGGGCTGTTATTGAGCTGTTTTTTGCAATGACGTGGCTGAATTCTATTTGCGGTCACAGCATGTGTGGTTGCACACCAAAACATAGGTGGGCTATGGTAGATAGATGTAAATTGAGGTTGTAACGATGACAAAAAAGCATAATCGCAGACAGATTCCGACACACATGAGAGCATTTCACCGATTTATGAACTGGGAGCCCTCTGGTGGTGTTATATTGCTGTTGGCAGCGGCAGCGGCCCTTGTTGTGGTTAATTCGCAGCATCAATCTTGGTACAATGCGCTGTTTCAAACACACCTTGTTGTGAAAATGGGTGTTGTGGATTTAGACAAACCGTTTTTGCTGTGGGTTAACGATGGGCTGATGGCTATCTTTTTTCTGATGGTGGGTTTGGAAATTAAGCGCGAGCTCATGGAAGGGGAGCTCAACTCGGTTGCCAAAATGACTCTGCCGGCGCTGGCGGCAGTTGGGGGAATGGTGGCGCCGGCTGCTTTTTATGCGGTGCTGAACTGGAGCGATCCACTGGCCATGCGCGGTTGGGCAACGCCGGTGGCCACCGATATCGCTTTTTCGCTGGGTGTGCTGTCGCTGGTGGGTTCACGCGTGCCGATTTCGCTCAAGGTGTTTTTGACAGCCCTGGCAACGTTTGATGACTTGGGCGCTATTGTTATGATTGCCGTGCTGTACACCGAGAAGCTGTCGCACCATTCGCTGCTGCTGGCCCTGTGCGCGATTTTGATCCTGGTGGCTCTCAACCGCTCAGCGGTGCGTAGCCTGGTGGCCTATGGCTTGGTTGGGGTCTGTTTGTGGGTGTGTGTGCTTAAATCGGGGGTGCATGCTACACTGGCTGGAGTCATACTAGCTTTTGCCATTCCACTGCGCGACCCGCTGCACGTTGAGCACTCGCCGTTGCGATGGCTTGAAGATTCATTGTGGCCATGGGTGACCTTTGCTGTGCTGCCTCTGTTTGCTTTTGCCAATGCCGGCGTTCCGCTAGAGGGTTTGAATTTGCAACAGATGCTATCGCCGGTGGTGCTGGGCTGTGCTGGTGGTCTGTTTATTGGCAAGCAGGTGGGGATTTTTGGCACCACATGGCTGGGGGTTAAGCTAGGGCTGGCCCCCATGCCTAGCAATGCCAATTGGTTGGGTATTTACGGCATGTCGCTGGTGTGTGGTATTGGGTTTACCATGAGCTTTTTTATTGGCGCCTTGGCCTTCAATGCTGTGGGTTCACCCTACACAGAGTGGATCCGCTTGGGAGTGATCTGGGGCTCGCTGCTGTCGGCTGCTATCGGCTATGCGCTGTTGCGCTATGCTCCTATTACAACCAACAGTAACGATACACAAAAGCCGGCGTAGCATCTGCATGAGAAGGCTATGGCAACCACATCATCTCCACACGATGCCGTACAGGTCATCGCCACCAACCGCCGTGCACGCCACGACTACGCAGTTTTATCAACACTAGAATGCGGCTTGGTGCTGCAAGGCACCGAAGTGAAGTCGTTGCGACAGCATCATGTGCACTTTGGCGACTCCTACGCATTGCTGCGCGCCGGTGAGCTGTTTTTGCTGGGCATGAACATCGACCCCTTTTCGCACGGCACCCACAGCAATCACGAACCGCAACGCACCCGCAAGCTGCTTGTTCATAAACGTGAGCTGCGCAAACTCAACCGCCATGTACAGCAAGCCAGACATACCCTTATCCCACTGCAACTGCACTTTCGGCGTGGTAGAGCCAAGGTGTTATTGGCGTTGGCACAAGGCAAAACCCATACCGACAAACGCAAAACCATTCAACAGCGCGACATGGATCGCGAGGTGGGTCGCGTGCTCAAGCGAGGCAACCGCTAGCGGTAGATGGCACCACCCATAGTGGCCACAGCTAAACAGTGTGCTGAAGCTCACTACCAGTAAAAAAATAAAAAAATTTGTATGCATGGAATTTTTGCTAATTCTGCAGCGTTGAACCTAAGAGAAACAGACAGGAGACAAAGACCATGCAGACAAAAACAAAGCAGATAGCAAAATTAAGAGGTTTTTCTTTCGTAGAGATTCTTCTAGCTCTAGCACTTATGACATTGGTGCTAGGTACCTTTAGCTACATCGGTGTCAACCAATTTAACGAAGGTAAAGAGAGACTGGCACGAACCAACGCCTTTATGATTGCCAACAAAGTGGTTGAGTTTTACCACCTCAACCAGCGCTACCCAAGAGGGCTACATGAGGTTAAAGGCATTCCACACAAAGACCCATGGGGCAACTCATTTCGATACCAATACCCAGGCACAATCAACGGTAAACAGCCTGGAACGCAATATGAGTTCGATGTGTTCACAAACGTGATGAAAAACGGTCGAGCCATCAAAAAAATCGGCAACTGGGATGACAAATACGACAAAAAATAATTGATAACATACTCAATCAACGGCAGAAAACCTGGCACTCAAACGTCGGGTTTTCTGTTTTTTTAGCTAGTTCTAGCAAGCAAGTTGTCAAATTCAACAATCCTCTCACCCGTTTTTTGTGGCGCCTTTTCTGGATTCTTGATTTCGCGGCAATGATAAAATAATACCAATCGCAGCAAATAGTGATTTCATCTTGTCATTCCCGAGCAGGCAGGAATCCAGGAATTGTGGGCACAGCGGATGAGCGGGAGTCATTGTATTTGTAACATTATTCTGCAGGAATGGTATAAGGGTCGCGGCAACAGCCAATAACAAAAAGAGAACCTGTTTTCTAGAAATGGGATTAGATAAAATTTCACCAAGATCGGCGGAATTTTCATCAGCACGCATCTGTTAAACAATATGAACCGGAAGAAAAGATGCAAAATAAAGAAAGAAAAAATCATCTTTTTAGAGGATTCTCCTTCGTAGAAATTCTCATGAGCTTAGGGCTCATGTCGCTTGTACTGTCAACGTTTGGCTACATGGGTGTCCAGCAGTTTGAAGCGGCCAAACAGAGGCTTGCTCAAACCAATGCCTTTATGATTGCCAACAAGATCATCGAACACTCCTTTTTGCATCAGCGCTACCCAGATAATCTGGCACAGGTTGAAGGAATTCCCCAGCAAGACCCTTGGGGCAACCCGTTTCAATACCGCAGACCAGGCAAAATCAACCGAAATTTGCTCGAAACCGGCTATGATTTTGATGTATTTGCTCAAGTCGTGAAAAACGGCACCACTATCAAAGAGGTTGGCAACTGGAATGAAGATGCTATCACCAACGGTCGATATTTGAGCGAGCTCAACAATGGTACTTTGCCCCGATTTGCCCCCCATGCACTGTATCCACTGAGCAATCTCAACAGCGCCTCTCAGCAAGAGCAGGGGGTTGAAAATCGTGATAAAAGCAACAGCATCAACAATGGCAAAAATAGGTACGGTAGGTATCAAAAAGAGAGAATTCAAAGACTATATAGAAAATATTACAATATCAATGAGAATCGAAAAGAGATAGATGCAGGGATTGATTAAAAACCTATAGTCTATAGTAGCATGATATGTTATAAGTATTACTGCTTTAACAGCAAGGGCAACCAGCAAGATGGATACATTAATTGTAGTGGTCTTTCTGATGCCAAAAGAATTCTACGCAGACGAGGGCTCTACCTACACAAATCCTATTCGGCCGAATTGGAGAGCGAAGGCCTGCTGGGCAGACTGCGTTTTTTGCAATCTATTTCGATTGCTGACAGGGCCAACGCCCTGTGGCAGTTGGCTTCGCTGCTGAATGCTCATGTGCCTATTACAACAGCGTTGGATCATCTTGCTGACTCGCTAAAAAACAAAAAACTACAGAGGATTTTTTCGTTGATCTCCAAAGATGTTTGCAATGGTAGTACCTTGTCAGAAGCCTTTGCCAAACACTCCTGTTTTGGGGAAACAATGCCGCATTTGATTGCATCGGGTGAAGAGTCGGGCACGCTATCTACAGTGTTGCAGCGATCGGCCAAAATGATGTTTTATACATCCAAGCTCTCTAGTAAGGTAATGAGCATTTTAGCCTACCCATTTTTTTTGTTTTCTATTATACTTATATTTTCCGCTGTATTATTAACTTTTATTGTTCCGAAAATGTGTGAAATTTTTATCGAAAACGGTGTTGAGCTGCCGGCACTAACACAATTTTTACTTGATCTCAGCAAAGGCCTCAAAACCTACTGGCCTCTTATTTTCATTGGGCCCGCAGCCTTTTACGCTTTTATTCGCTGGCGATGTCAACAGCAGCGGTGTCTGCGTATTTTAAGCGCAATCTTCTTTCGTATTCCTGTGGTTGGCACTGTGTTTCACTTGAGCAGCATTTTAAGGTTTAGCAGAGGCATGGCGCTGATGCTATCGGGAGGCACAATGCTGCCCGAGGCTATTTTGGCGGTAAGCAAAACAGTTAGAAATATACTCATGCAAGATGCGCTCATGCGTGTACATGCACAGCTGTGCAAGGGAGTTAGCCTTACAGAGGCGATGAAACAAGAGAAACAGTTTCCTGCACTGCTCGTATGCATGCTGGCCACTGGAGAAAAGAGTGGTAATTTGGAATACAGCCTCGAGCAGGCTTCACTGATTTACGAAGAGCAGCTAGAGGGGCGTATTGCCGTGGCAACAGCGATGCTTGAGCCAATTGTGATGCTTATGATGGGTATTATGGTGGGGATTTTGGTGTTTGCTTTGGTGTTGCCTATGGCAAAAATGGCCAAGCTGGGAGCGGTAAAATAATATAAAAAATGCTGTGTGTATGCCCAGATTGGCGTTATGATGTAACATAGTGGGTACGAGCGATTATATTGATAAATATGTTGT
>JBCCEX010000022.1:0-12240 GCA_039030035.1 Myxococcota bacterium | reverse complement strand
GGATGAACTGTGAGCATAAGCACTTGCATGTCACTCCAAGCGAGACGAAAAAGCCCAAGAAACTAGAAAAGAAGCGGGTATGAGGAATGAATTTCGTATGACGTGATTCAACGATCAACACTCTCACACAGGGAGCTTTTGATATCACGCTGCATAGCACCATTGATGCGTGGGGGTTTGATGCAGGTAAACCACAACAGCTGGCTGCGACAGCACCACAACAACCATCTATCACTCCAAACAGCAAGAGCCTCGCGCTAGCAGGAGAGTGGCTCTCCAAACAATCTGCCGATGTTCGCATTAACTTGTCGGGCATTGCCAAAGGCTATGGTGTCGATGCACTCTTTCGGCTGGCCCAACAACAGGGCATCCAAAATTTTTTAGCAGAAATCGGCGGTGAGGTTCGTGTAAAAGGCAGCAATCCATCGCAGCAGCCTTGGCACATTGCTATTGAAAATCCCGACCACATATCATCGCACAGCAGCACAATAAGCCCCATTGCTGTTGCCCAATTAACAGATGGTCAAGCTCTGGCCACCAGCGGCAACTACCGCAACTGCCGGCAGCACAACGGCAAAACCATCTGTCACATTTTAGACCCCCGTACCGCCGCCCCTGCCATGTCGCACTTTATCAGCGTCTCCATTGTTGCCCCCGACTGCATGACAGCAGACGCTTTGGCCACAGCCAGCATGGTGATGGGCGTGCAACAAACAACCAAGCTGCTGCAACAGCTACCGCAGGTGCACGCCCTATTTGTCACCCGCCATCCGCAAACGCAAGCTCTACAGGTGTCTTACACCCCTAAATTTCCTCTCATACCTGGCTCTGTTTAGCAACACGACACACTCTCTTTCAATCACCATGATTGCGTTGAGATGCTTCGTAATCTACTACGCCTTGTTGTCAAAACAAAAAATTAGCAAAAAAATCCTTTTTGCTGTATGCTAACAACAGTGTTGATCATGGCAGTGTCCCATGCTGCACGAAAATGATGGTGCATGGTGCAAATAAGAGGAAAACATGATCAAAAAAACAGAGACATCTTACGAAGAGGCAAACTTAGAATCCACAGAATCGGCAATATCTATATTGATGGAAAACGAAGATACTAATTTGGAATCTGACAAGCCCGTTTTAAATAAGAAAAAAACATTAAAGGCCAAAACAAAAGGTCAAGCTGCTGACGTGAACAAAGAGGAGGCTGCTGCAAAACCTGCAAAGTCGGTTGCCGGCAAGAAAAAGGCGGAAGCGAAAGAAGCGAAAAAAACAAAAAAAGCAAAAAGCGAAGCTGCTGATTTGAGTGAAGAGGAGATTGTTCCAAAAACCGCAAAGTCAGAAGATGGGGCAGATCGCACAGACAAAAATCAAGAGGAGGAGACGACAACATCTACACAGCCCGAACAACCTCTGTTGAATCGGCAAGACCCTTTTGAAAATTATCTGCATACAGCCTATCAGCGTACCATTATGCAGGATTTGGGCATGTGCATTGAGCGCACGGGTCGCCATAGTTTATCTATTACACTGCCTGTACAAGAGAAGTTTCATCAGTATAGCGGTGTTGTGCATGGTGGCATTTTGCTGCTGCTTGCTGAATCGGCCGCATCGATGCTGGCCTGTTTGCACTTAGACTTAACCACACATTGTGCCTTGGGCATGCAGGTGAGCGCCAACCATATTCGGCCAGCGCGTGCCGGTGTATTAAAGGCGGTGCCCAGCATGCTGCATCAGGGCCGCAGCACCTGCGTATGCGAAGTGGCTATTTACGGCGAAGAGGAGAAACTTGTGAGCACAGCACGGGTGACACTGCTGTTGCGTCCACAAACGCAGCAGGGCCAATACGAGGCCGACTGCCGTGGCACACGCTGGTCGAAACAGGTTGAAACAATTCAGCTGGCTGCACCCGAAAAGAAGCTGCCGCTGTATCGAGATCACCGCGACGACAATCGAGGTGGCAGGGGATCTGATCGTTTTGGCTCCCATGCCCGCCGTGATGGCCACCGCGGATCAGACAGAAGGCGTTTTGGTTCTCGCGATGACGAAGGCAGAGGCTCATCGTCAGGGTATGATCGCGGCAGCGACAGACATGCCAGAGGCTCACAGCGGTTTCGCGGCAATGCACGACGCGACGACCGTGGCGACCGCGGCGACTTTAGAGGCCGTTTTGATGCGCGTGGTGATGGCGATGCACGGCCACGCTTTGATCGCAACGGTGGCGGCGACAGCAGAGGCCCAGGCCGTTTTCGTGCTGATGCCCGCGGTGGCCATCGTGGGTCGGCAGGCCGTTTTGATGCGCGTGGCGAAGGTAGACGTTCGCCGTCACGCGACAATCGCGACGGCAACACGAGCGCAAGAGGCCCCAAGCGATTTGGCTCCGACCGACGCGACCGCGACAAGCGGTAAGCCCCCTATTGCCGCGTGACTTTGCGGGCGTTGGCTTTGAGCTCATCTTTGCGCAGGCGAATGCTTTTGGGGGTGATCTCAACCCATTCGTCGTCGTCGATCCACTCGAGGGCTTCGTCTAGCCCCATGGGGTAAATGCCGTCGAGTTTGGTGGATTCATCGCTGCCCGATGCCCGCATGTTGGTAAGCTTTTTCTCTTTGGTGGGGTTGGCGTTGAGATCGGTGTTGCGGTTGTGCTCGCCGATAATCATCCCCTCATACACATGGACACCGGCGCCTACAAACAGTTTGCCGCGCTCTTGTAGACGATGCAGTGCATATTCACGGCATTCGCCATCGCGATCGGCGATCATCGCACCGTTGGTGCGCTGCATGCTTTTGCCATCCCAGGGAATCCAGCCCGAAAA
This sequence comes from Myxococcota bacterium, assembly GCA_039030035.1. Classification (GTDB taxonomy): domain Bacteria; phylum Myxococcota; class UBA727; order UBA727; family JABDBI01; genus JBCCEX01. The sequence continues at coordinate 9,427 of JBCCEX010000022.1, read as the reverse complement.
GGAGCTGGCATAGATAGCCTCGCCACGGGTGCGGGTCAGCAGCTGCGAGCGCACACCAATGAGGCCACGTGAGGGGATTAAAAACTGCAGACGAACCCTATCAGAACCCGATAGGGGCTGCATATCTTGCAGTGTACCGCCACGGCTAGCCAGCAGCTGCGTCACCGCGCCCACAAAATCTTGCGGCAGATCAATCACCATGTTTTCTTGCGGCTGTACCTGTTGGCCATCTTGCTCATGCACCAGCACCTGCGGTCGCCCAGCCATCACCTCGTAGCCTTGGCGGCGCATCTGCTCAAGCAGCACTACAATTTGCAGCTCGCCACGCGCCTTTAGCTCAAACACTTCGGGGCTATCGGTGTCGTGCAGGCTCAAGGCAACATTTTGTTGGCAGGCTGCCTGCAGCACATCTTGCAGCTTGCGGCTGGTGAGGTAGGTGCCCTCTGTGCCTGCCAGCGGACAGGTGTTGACACTCATGCGTACCGACACAGCGGGCGGATCGACATGCAGCTTTCTTGCAATGCTGGGGCCATCACACACCTGAATCACATCGCCAATTTGTGGGTTGTCTAGGCCGGCTACCAGGGCAATATTACCGGCCGATAGCTCCTGCACCCGTTTGGTAGCAAGCCCCCAAATTTGCTGCAGCGCCGATACGGTAAACTGTTTGCTTTGACCAGCAGCATCAACCAGCTGCAGCTGCTGATTTTCTTGCAGACTGCCAGCCTCAATGCGGCCTACTGCAATGTGCCCCACAAACGAATCGTAACGGCGATCGGCCACCAGCATATGAAAGGGTGCCTCGGGCTGCACGCGTGGTGCAGGCATATCATCGACAATCAAATCCAGCAGCGGGTGGAGATTTTGAGTGGGCTCCAACGCATTTTTGCTGGCCCAACCCTCTTTGGCGCTCGCATAAATGGTCGGATAATTGACCTGCTTTTCGTCGCTAGCCAGATCGTAAAACAGCTCTAGCACCTGCTCTTCAACCTCTTGTATACGAGCATCGGGCCGATCGACCTTGTTAATCACCAGCGCCAGGCGGATTCCCTGCTGCATCGCCTTATTGAGCACAAAGCGGGTTTGCGGCAGCGGCCCCTCGGCAGCATCGACCAGCAAAAAGGCGCCGTCAACCATAAACAGCGCGCGCTCTACCTCGCTGCCAAAATCGGCATGCCCTGGCGTATCGACCACATTTATCAGTGTATCTTTCCAGGTCAACGCAGCGTTTTTGGCGGTGATGGTAATGCCGCGCTCCTTTTCTAAATCGCCGCTATCCATCACCCGGTCACTCATCTCACGATGCTGTTCAAACACACCGGCTTGACGCAGCAGACCATCAATTAATGTTGTTTTACCGTGATCAACGTGAGCGATAATGGCTAAATTGCGAATATTCATAGAGCCATACTGTACAACAAAACGCTAGCTATTCACAAGCGGTTCTTGTTCAACCTCCAGCTGCACTGTGGCATGGCAGATATCAAAGCGCTCTTTGAGCAGCTGATGAATCTGTCGCAGCAGACTCTGTCGATCACAGCTTGGCTGCGCCACCACATGCGCAGAGGCGGCAACAATACCGCGGCTAATCGACCACACATGCAGCTGATGAATCGCCGCAGTACCCGGCAACCCAAGCAGCTGCTGATGCAGTGCCTGCACATTCATACCACGCGGCGCCGACTCCATAAGCACATTCAGCGCATCGCGCACCAGCAAAATGGAGTAAAAAGCCACCAACAGCGACAATAAAATCGAAGCGAGCGGGTCAACCCAGTGCCAGTGGGTTATCGACACCACAACCCCCGATAGCAGCACCATGACACTGCCCAGCATATCCCCCAACAAATGCAACCAGGCGGCACGCAGGTTGAGGTTTTTTGTGCGCCCAGAGTGCAGCAAAATTAACCCAATGCTGTTGACCAGCAGCCCCCCTGAGGCCACAGAGAGCATTATGTTTGTCTCTGGCAAGGCAGCCGCCGAAAAGCGCTGCAGCGCATGCATAAAAATAGAGCCAGCCAACGACAGCAGCAGCAACCCACTCACAAATGCCGCCAACACCTCACAGCGGTGATAGCCAAAACTGTAGCGCAAGTTGGGCGTACGCCGCGTTATGCAGCTGGCCACCAGCGACAAAATCAGCACCAGCGAATCAGACAACATATGGCTAGCATCGGCCAACAAAGAGAGCGAACCGCTCACCCAACCGCCCACCACCTCCACCAGCATGTAGCATAGTGTTAAGGCCAAAATAATAGCCAAGCGCGTCGTACCTGCCTCTTTGGCACAATGGGCATGAATGCCCTGCACCATGCAGGAGCTGGTATCTAAACCACAAGGAGAGCGTTCTGACATTGACTTAGTTGTGCTCACAAAACAATTAAGGGGCCGGCCGACGCAGACTCCACTCACCCAATTTGCGGCGAATCGTATGCTCAGACAAACCGGTATGGCGAGCCAGCTCTTTATTACCCATTTTTAAATAGTGAGCCCGAATGTAAGCATCTCGCTGCTGCACCGAAGCCAGCAAAGGCGCGGCTTTTTGCCGCTTATTAACAGTTGCCGCTTGCGCAACAACACTCTTGTTACCACGGCTGACAGCAGTTTTGGCAACCGCTTGTTCAACACGAACACGCGCCGCAACAACAGGCCTACTTTTTGCAACAGAGACTACAGCCACCTTAGCCGGCAACTGCCCTGCCCCCGTGCTAGCAGCCGGAAGCGTATGCACAACAGCCGGCACATGTTTCCCCTTTTTCTCTTGAACCGCAGGCTGCTGCTTCATCTCATAAAGCTGCTGCCCCCCCGACAAAAACCGCAACGACAGCCCCTGCAAGCTACTTTGCACCCGCGCAAACAGCTTCGCCTGATCATCAAACAGCAACTCACCCACCTGGTAAGAGCCCTGCGGATCCAGCTTAGTACGATGCAATTTTTTAACCCGCACCACCGCTCGCTCAATCAACTTCAACCGCCAAGCCAACGGATCAACCGGATCTCTATCAACACCCACCTGCGCCTCTGATTCAGACGAGCCCCCATCTCTAGAGTCATTAAGATGCTCTAAATTCTCAAGATGTTTAGGAGAAAATACCACTCTCACCCACCACTTTGCCTAAAACCACACAATAGACACGCTTTCATTATGCCACATACAGCAATCATGTCAATTTTTTGCCCGCCCTCCATCGCGCAGCACCACCCCAGATAGCGGCTTATTGGCTGAGACAGCGAAAATGGACTGAGGCAAATCAGATGTTCGCTGCTTAGAATCAGCTATGGGATTTTAAAGAAGAGATGATAGATGATTGATAGCAACCTCTGTGAAATTTTGTGACGCCCTCGCGTGTTGCTGCTTAACAGGGGGAACAATGGCGACATCAACGCAACACATTATTTTGAAGGCGCTGGCATGCTGTGCTGTAGCAATCATTGCAAGTGGCTGCTCATCTGTACCAAAAACAGCGCATGCCACGTCACGACCAACTACTCAGCCACAGCAAGTAGAATTGACGATTCTTCATGTAAATGATGTTTATGAGATCTTTCCACTGCAGTCAGGCACAGTAGGCGGAATGGCACGTTTAGCAACGTTAGCAAAGCAATTGCGGGCTGAAAATCCCAACACCTATCTGCTCTTGTCGGGAGATTTTGTTGCACCCTCAGCTATTAGCAACGCTGTATTAGACGGTCGGCATGTGTATGGCGAGCAGATGGTCGATCTCATGAACCGTGTAGGAGTAGATTGGGCTATTTTTGGCAATCACGAATTTGATATTCCCCCTGCTGCTTTGCAGTCTCGTATCCATGAAGCACAGTTTGGTTGGATGGCCGGCAATGTACGCCGTAAAGATGGAGATAACATCGTGCCTTTTTTTCGCCACGGCAAGCCGTTACCTGATTACACGGTGTGGCAGATACGGGGTGCTGGCGGACAAATGCTTCGTTTGGGGGTGATTGCTGCATCTATTGAATCCAACAAAAAACCGTTTGTGCATTACAAGAATCTGCTGCAAACAGCGCAAGCATCTTACCAGGCTTTGATCAACAACGAAAAGGTCGATGCAGTGATTGCTATGACCCATTTGCCTATTGCGCAAGACAGGCAGATCGCCAAACATCTACCCGACTTGGCGTTGATTGTTGGCGGGCACGAGCATAGGCACCATTTTGAGAAAGTTGGCACAGTAGCAATTGCCAATGCCAGCGCCGATGCTCGCAATGCATTTGTTCACCGCTTGCGCTGGAACGGCAAAGCCCTCTCTGTAACTTCTGAACTGGTTTGGCTAAACGAAAAGATAGCACCCGATACCGAAATTTCCAAGCGGGTAAAGTGGTGGATGGACAGGGTAAAATCATACTTTCAGAAACAGGGCATCGATCTGCTATCGCCCTTGGTCGTACTCAAGCAGCCGTTAGATGGATTGGAGGCAGATATACGCACACGCCAAACCAGTCTAGGCAGGGCTTTAACACAAGCAATGTATCAAGCGGCACAACCGCATATTGATTTAGCATTGGCCAATTCTGGCATGGTACGATTAGATGATATATTGCAAGGACCCATCAATCAATTTGATATTGTTAGAATCCTGCCTTTTGGAGGCTCACTGGTGAAGGTTAAAATGCAAGGAACTCTGGTTCAAAAAATATTAGATGCGGGCGAAAAAAGCCGCAATGAAGGCAGCTATCTACAGCGTTATCCAGCACAGCAGCTGCAAGGAAAATGGCAGATTGGCAATCAATGGCTAGAGCCGCAAAAAATGTATTGGGTGGTGATGCCCAATTACCTGATGACAGGATTGGAGGTAAACATGGAATTTTTAACTCCCCGTAACCCACAAGTGCACGCAGTTATTAAACCCACCGACAAAAAATCTCTGCGTGATATTCGGTTGGCTTTTGTCAAGTACTTACAAACACAGGCAACACAAAAAAGAGATAACCGTAATCTATAATATTTTGCAATTAAATATTCTAAAAACTCTTAATTCAACCCCCCCCTTGTTTTATGTAATTCCGTTATTTTAGTTGCTAAAAATTGATATACATTGCCAAAAAATAGTGCTCTGCTTTGCTCCCAGTCATCTGCAGATCGATTGCTGACACAGCTACGACAGGAGTCACAAAACTCGCGTTGACACGCTGCAAGAAACAAACAACAATGGAACATATGAATTGGACAGGTATAGTAGTAGGCGGTCTGTTGCCTGCCTTATTATACGGCATAACCGGTGTTTTGATGAAAGCCAGCACGCAGCACAGCATAGGCTTAGGTCTCTACATGATATGTGCCGGCATAGGGGTGACCGGCATAGGCTTGGCCTATTTTTGTCTGTTTCAAGATAAAGCTGCCAACGTGCAGTCGATCTGCTATGCAATCGCCATGGGCACTACTTGGGGTTTGGGCACCTTACTTGCAACGATAGGGCTGTCTCATTTTGGTATGCCTGTGAGCAAGCTGGTGCCGCTTTATAACATGAACACCTTAATTGCTGTGCTGCTTGGATTGTGGATTTTTGCTGAATGGCAGCACGTGAGTTTAGTAGAGTTGATTACCGGCGCTGTACTCATTGTGGTAGGCGGCACTCTTGTTGCAAACGCGTAGGCACATCAGGCACAAGCTTTTTCTTGCAGATGCTGTGCTGCGCTAGCCTCACGCTCAAGCACAGGTTAAACTAAATGCGATCATGGCATCGAACAAAAGCTATTTTGCTGTATTTGACAACGCGCTGAGCATCGATGAGCGTGAGCGGCGTGTGCTGCAGTTGTGGCAGCAGCATCGGGTATTTGAGCGCTCGCTGCAGCAGCGCAGTAGCGATGCTCGTAACTGTTATGCTTTTTATGATGGGCCGCCGTTTGCAACGGGGTTGCCGCACTATGGGCACTTTGTGGCCTCGAGCATTAAAGATACGGTGTTGCGCTACTTTAGCATGCAAGGCAGGTATGTGCAGCGGCGCTTTGGGTGGGATACGCATGGGCTGCCCATTGAGATGCAGATTGAAAAGGAGCTGGGCATTAGCGGGCCGGGGGCTATTCGTGAGTATGGCGTTGCCCGCTTTAATGAGGCTTGTCGTAGCAGTGTGTTGCGCTATACAAAACAGTGGCGGCAAACCATTGAGCGGCTGGGGCGCTTTGTTGACTTTGACAACGATTACAAAACCATGGACCCCTGCTTTATGGAGTCGGTGTGGTGGGTGTTTGCACAGCTGTGGCACAAGGGGCTGGTAGAAAAAGGGTTTCGGGTGATGCCCTACAGTTGGCGCTTGGCGACGCCGCTGTCGAACTTTGAGGCTGGGCTCGATTATCAAAGTGTGCAAGATCCAGCCATTACACTGCGCCTGCCGCTGCAGCAAAACAGTGCTGACAAGCTGGCCAACAGCCTCCAGCAGCTGGGTGCTATACCACACAATACGCCGCTTTACCTGCTGGTGTGGACTACAACTCCCTGGACACTGCCGGCCAATTTAGCGGTGGCGGTGCACCCCGACATGCAGTATGTTTTGCTGCACGACGCGCGTGACAACGCTGTGTATATTGTGGCCAAATCGCGGCTCGATAGCTGTTTTGCCAAATCGGCACCCACGCTGCTGGCCAACTGCTTGGGGCGTGACCTGGTGGGGCTGCAGTATGAGCCGCCTTTTAGCTACTTTACCAATAATAGCAATACACAGCAGCAGCGCTTTAGGGTGCTGCCTTCCGATCATGTTAGCAACGATGCGGGCACGGGGGTGGTGCATTTGGCGCCTGCGTATGGGCAAGAGGATCATCAAGTGTGTCAGCAAGCCGGTATTGAGCTGGTGGATCCGGTCGATAGCGAGGGCAATTTTACACAGCAGGTGCCTGAGTTTGCTGGGCAAAACATCAAGCAGGCCGATGCTGGCATTATTCGTACCCTCAAGCAAAAGGGCAAACTCTTTCAACAAGATACAATTCAGCACAGCTACCCCTACTGCTGGCGCAGCCACACGCCGCTTATTTACAAAGCAGTACCGGTATGGTTGGTGAAGGTCACACAGCTGCGTGATCGCATGTGTGAGCACAACAATAACATTCGCTGGGTGCCCGATGCTGTAGGCCACAAGCGCTTTGCCAACTGGCTGAGCGACGCCCAAGATTGGACTGTGTCGCGCAACCGCTTTTGGGGCACGCCGATTCCTATTTGGAGCTGCACGCAGTGCGACAAGCAGCTATGCATCGACAGCATACAGCAGTTGCAGCAGCTGTGCGGCCAAACTGTTGATGACCTGCATAGCCACCACATCGACAAGCTGACAGTCACATGCCCAAACTGCCAAGGCCACATGCAGCGCACCCCCGAGGTGTTTGACTGCTGGTTTGAGTCGGGCTGCATGCCCTATGCGCAGCAGCACTACCCCTTTGAGCACAAACAGCAGTTTGCCAACCATTTTCCGGCACAGTTTATCTCCGAAGGGCTCGATCAAACCCGTGGCTGGTTTTATACGCTGCTGGTGCTATCGACCGCGCTGTTTGACAAACCGCCGTTTCACAATGTGATTGTCAACGGCCTGGTGCTGGCGCAAGATGGCAGCAAAATGAGCAAATCAAAGCGCAACTACCCCGACCCACACGCCGTGCTCACCAACTACGGCGCCGATGCCCTGCGTGCCTACCTAGTCAGCTCACCCGTTGCCCGCGCCGAGCCGCTGCAGTTTAACGAACAGGGTGTACGCGAAATGGTGCGAACAGTGATTTTGCCGCTACACAACGCCTGCAGCTTTTTTGTGCAGTACGCCCATTTAGACAGTTGGCACCCTGCCTCGCCCAATACCACCACCATCCCCCTATCGCAACGCCCCGTGCTCGATCAATGGATCACCTCGCGCCTGCACAGCCTCATTAACCAGGTCAACACCCACATGCACGCCTACCGCATCGACAAGGTGGTGCCCGCACTGCTAGGCTTTGTCGACGAGCTCACCAACTGGTACATTCGCCAAAGCCGCCGCCGCTTTTGGCGACAAGCCCACAACTCACAGCAACAACAAGACAAGCAGGCTGCCTACCACACGCTACACGAGGTACTGGTGACACTCAGCAAATGCCTGGCCCCACTCCTACCCTTTGTCAGCGAAACCCTCTATCAGCATGTAGCCGTTGCCGCCACCGCCCAGCCCAACACCTTTCATAGCGTTCACCTGTGCGACTACCCCAAGGCCCAACCCACCCACATCAACCCCCCCCTCGAGCAACACATGGCCCTCACCCGCCAGGCAGTCAGCATGGGCCGCGCCCTCAGAGAGCAACACAAACTCAAAGTGCGCCAACCCCTCTCATGCATGCACATTGCCTGCAGCGACCCACAAGCACGACAAGCACTGGCACAACACACCGCCCTCATTCAACAAGAGCTCAATGTTAAACAGCTGCAGCTACACAACAACGACGAAGAGCTATGCAGCGTACAAATAAAAGCCAACTTCAAAACCCTAGGCAAGCGCTTAGGCAAACAGATGAAACAGGCCGCACACATCATCAGCCAGTGGGGCACACATGAACTCAACACCCTACGCGCCGGCAACAGCATCCCCGTATGCAATGTAGCCATCAACCAAGAAGATATTGTCGTAGAGCACCATGCCAACCCCCACCAAGCCGTCTGCGCACAAGGCCAACTCAGCGTTGCACTAAACACACAACTCACCAACACCCTGCGCACCGAAGGTCTAGCCCGCGAAACCATCAGCCAACTACAAAAACTACGCAAACAACAAGGCCTCACCGTAGCCGACCAAGTTCACCTACAACTACACACCCCCTCCACACCGCTACAACAAGCACTACAACAACACGCCACCACCATCGCACAAGAGGTCTTAGCCACACAACTAGATATCCAGCAACACCCCACCACCCAAACAGATGCAACACAGCCAACCTCACCACACCCCTATACTGTACAGGTTGACGATTACCCCCTACATGTTCAACTCAACAAACCAACACATTGCCATACAGATTAGTCGTTAACCGCACTCTGTTTTTTATCCTCGTTATATTCCTCTATTATCCACTGATTTTCTTGGTCATTATCACGCTCTTCTTCTGAAGAATATTTTTTAAATTTATATGTACCATCATAAATCATATACTTACTGTGTTTTAATTCACACTTTTTTTCTTCACATTGGATGATGTAATAATTTCCGTTAGAAAGCAGCCTAAAATTCCATCTGTCATGTGATTTATGAGAAAGATCTAATTTGCTAAAACGATAATGAAAACAATATTTCGAATCGTTGCAAATACTATAATTATTTCCCCATCTATCCGGATCTTTCTTTATTTTCCATGCATGACTTCCTGGAACATAGTTATCTGTGCCAATGGAACAAGACGGTTTCATTTTTGTAAGACAGGATGTTCGCGGCCGTTGGATGTCGGAAGGACAATACGACAATATGCG
>JBCCEX010000021.1:0-12322 GCA_039030035.1 Myxococcota bacterium | reverse complement strand
CGAATGCATGTGAAATGACACATACTATCACAATAAGAATAGTGTAACAGCATGAGCTTGATAAGATTGTATTTTCGGTTCACTGGCCCCTTGGAAGGTTCTTATTGGTTTAATTAATCATAGATTAATATTTTTAACTTGCGTGATTCTTCAGCTGCTTGTAGTGTTTCTGCTAATGGGAATTGACGTCAAGCATTTGCCGCAACACGGAAAAAAACAGCTCATTCAAAAACCAAATTCTATGCTGCAGTCATTTGTTCAAGGGCTGGCTTATTTGCAACAGGATCGATATATCCTTACTCTAATTGTTGCTCGTATTCTTATGAATATTGGTGCCGGACTGCAGGTGCTATACATGGGCATGGCCGAAGAGGTGCTTCAACTAGGTCACTACGGTTTGGGACTGTTTGCCGCTTTACGTGGTGTGGGTTTTTTCTTTGGGTCATTTATGGCTATCAAGGTAAACTCGATGTCCAGTAAAAGATGTCATTTGCTGCTGGTTTTAGCAGTGCTGTCTATGGGCGGAGGCTTTGTAGCGCTTGGATTATCGGGTATGCATCGGTGGGTCTGGCTAAGCGGACTGGCTATTGTATGGACTTTTGCAGGGGCGGCTTGTGTAACAACAGTTTCTATTACACTGATTCATCACGCAGGCCGCCATGAGTTCCTGGGGCGTGTTTTAGCTGTTGATAAAGGTTTTGGTGCATTGGCACAGATGACCACTTCGCTGCTAGTTGGCTGGTTTCTTGGTCCGCAAACTGTGGTTGGTGTTGCGTTAATATGTGGGAGCATGCTCATAGTAGCAGCAGCATTGTGGCGTCGCTTTACAGCTGCATACTGGGTTTGAAGCCAAGCGTAGCTTGTGTCAAAATGGCAGAATCATGCAATTGTTATGGAAATCGCCACAATGAGTCATCGCCAACGCTGGGGTAGTCGTCTCTCTTTTATTTTTGCTTCTGTGGGTTCGGCTGTTGGATTGGGAAACATCTGGAAGTTTCCCTACATTGTGGGGCAAAACGGCGCTGGTGCGTTTGTGGCGGTTTATTTGCTGTGCATTAGCTGCATTGGTGTGCCGCTACTGATGTGTGAGCTATTTATTGGTGCGCGAGGGCAGGCGGGGGCGGTCAAAGCCTTTGAGGTGGTGCATCGGCCGGGGTCGCCGTGGCGGTTTTTGGGCCATTTGGGCTGGGTGATTGCCTTTGTTATTTTGTCGTTTTACTGCGTGATTGGTGGCTGGATTTTGGACTTTTTGCAGCTGGCACTGCGGGGGCAGCTAACGCAGGGCAACCCGCAGGTCGTTAGTCGTATGCTGCAGCAGCTGTTTGATGACCCAACGCGGCAAATTGTATGGCATGGGGTTTTTATTGCGCTTAATGCCGTTGTCATGCAACGCAGTTTTAAAAAGGGGCTTGAGCGGGCAAGCATGTGGCTGATGCCGTTGCTAGCGCTGGTGCTGCTGTTGCTGCTGCTGTGTGTGCTGTTTTTGCCGGGTATTCATCGTGCCTGCCTGTTTCTGTTTTGGCCCGACACCACTCGCCTGACCACCACAGGGGTGTTAGAGGCTGTGGGCCACTCCTTTTTTACGCTGAGCATTGCTATGGGCATTATGTTGACCTACGGCAGCTATTTAGACAGCACACGCTCTTTGGGGCGTCTTGCTGTCTGTATCGCCTTTTTTGATACTCTCATTGCCCTCATGGTGGGCGTGGTGATCTTCTCGGTTGTTTTTTCGTTTGATATGCAGCCCAATTCGGGGCCAACGCTGATTTTTCAGACGCTGCCTGTGCTGTTTTCGCAACTGAAAGGCGGCTGGTTGATTGCAACACTCTTTTTCTTATTGGTTGCCTTTGCCGCACTGACCTCTTCGTTGTCACTTTTTGAGCTGCTCATTGGCGTTGGCACACAAAGCTTTGACATCAGCCGCAAAACAGCCGCCATTGGTGTGGCCACGGCAGCCTTTGCACTGGGTATTGTCTCAGCCCTCTCTAGCAATGTATTGGCCCATGTCACAGTATTGGGCAAGACCCCTTTCGCCCTGTTAGACTGGCTTACCTCCAGTGTTTTGCTGCCTGTAAGCGGCATCGGTTTTGCCCTCTTTTTTGGCTGGGTACTGGGGCCAGCTGCGGTTATACAGTTGCTGGGGCCACGCTTAGGGCCATCTGTTTTGGGCACAGTTTTTTTGTGGTTGGTACGCACAGTGGTGCCCGGCGCTATTGGTGTGATTTGGTTGCAAGGGTTGCTGTAGCCGCCTGTGTTTTAGCTACAACCAGCGGCTTCAAGGTCGTGGTCTATACGTTTAGAGCAATAGGTAAGCAGCTACAATGGCGATATCCAAAGTTGCGTATTGTTGCATCGATTACCAAATTCTAAGGCCGCTCATGCATGCTTGATGCTTGTGTTTTTTTTGAAGCGTAGTCTGTGTTGGTACGGCGGAGCCTGTTTTTGTGACGATCATACTTTACAAGGCTATGTTTTTATGGTAAAGATGTCAAGCATGTTTTCGTCAAGTAAAAGCAGAGGGTCACACGAACATTTTTCGGGGTACTCGTCTCTTTTAAGTTTATTCACAAAACCCTCTTCTTTCTTTTTTTTATCAGCTGTATTTATAACAATATTCACATGGCAATTATATGCGGTTTATATTCTCATTATTGCTCGCGGTATCGTCGGTAATAACAACGCCGATACAGCAGATGCGCTCGTGATGTTTGTTTTCTTTGCTCCCATGCTATTGTTCATTCCTATTACCGGTTATGTTGTCGATCGTTTTAGTCGCAAGCAGGTTCTCATTATGAGCAGATTTTGTAGTGCTGCCATGGTTCTTGTGTTTCTTGTGCCGTTCGCACGTGCAAATTTATGGTCGTTACTGGTGCTTCATTTTTTCATGTCTGTTGCCACGGTTTTTTTTGTTGTGGCGAGAAATTCTTTAATCCCAAATATATATGATAAAAATCATCTGTTATATGCAAACATTGCCGCCAATGTTATGAGAGGTTTGGCGCTGGCTACTGGTTCTCTATCTGCTGGATTTCTTGCTAATCGAATCGCTCATGATCAGATGTTTTTCATTTGTGCTTGCCTGCACACCCTGGCCGGCATCACATTTATGCAGGTACGAGTCTGCGTGCCAACAACCGATAGTAAGAGGGCTGTAGAGCATGGCTCTCCTACCTCTTTGTTTAAGGCCTCTATGCGGGGGTTGAATTATCTGAAACAAGACAGATACCTTTTTGTGCTGATTCTTTGTCGTATTGTCATGAATGCAGTGAGTGGATTACAGGTGTTATACATGGCAGTAGCCGAGCAGGTATTAGGTTTGGGTAGCTTTGGTCTCGGCCTTTTTGCTGCTTTACGCGGAATTGGTTTTGCCTTGGGCGCCTTTGTAGCAACATACCTAAAATCGTTGGCATCAACACAGCAACGTATACGGCTCACTATCGGATTAAGCTTGGTGGGCGTCGGGTTTGTCGTATTGGGGTTATTAAATGATCGATCGCCTTGGCTGAGTGGAGCCGTTGTTGCCCTGATTTTTGGCGCTGTTGCTTGCGTGAATGTGGTCTCCATCACCCTCATTCATCGTGTTGGTCGCAATGCTTTTTTAGGTCGTGTTTTGTCTGTAGACACAGGGCTAGGGGCTTTGATGCAGATGACTGTCTCTTTACTGCTTGGTTTGGTTCTTGGTCCACATACTGTTATTGTTACATCCATAGCCAGCGGATTGCTACTGACTATAGCGGCAGTGGCATGGAGTCGACTTGCTGCTGCAACCTTTTCGACCCATTCCAATGCGTGATGGTAAATAATAAAAGCTTAAATCAGTAGCATATATAATGACAATTTTACACGGTAATTTGCAATAAATCAATGCTTTTTACCAACTTGATTTTTAAATAATTTAGGTTATATATAATATCAGAGGGTTGGCATGGAAAATTTCATTGTTCTAGAAGAAATTTTACACGGCATCAAGCGATCGGATCAAAACAAGATCCTGCAGCTGCAGCAGCTTAGTACAACACCACAGCAGCAGCCTGCACCCATTAAAACCGTCGCTTTGCTGCCGGCGGGTGGGCTGCAGCAGTGGCCACCTTTTGCGCAGCAGCTGTTGGCGGCTACATCAGCAAAAGAGCCCATTTTGCACCTCACCTCATCGGCCATCAAACAGCAGATGAAAACCCTGGGTATTCGCTGGGATCCCCGCCGGTCACCACTTGATTACGCAGCCTTTGCCAACTGGATCAACCAACAAGAACAGCGCCATCGACTGGTGATTTATCAGGCCGATTTGCAGCTGTCGAGCTGGACACGCATGTGTATCCAGCAAGCAGACCGGATTTTGCTTATTGCCGAGGCAAACAGCCGTTTTCAGCTCAACAGAATCGAAAACATGGTTTGGTCACAGCGCAATCTTGTGGCCAGCAAGCAGATCGAATTGGTGCTCATACACCCCAACAGCCATTGTATACCCTACAACAGTAAACAGTGGCTGCAGCATCGCGCTGTCAAACGTCACCACCATGTAGAGCTACACAACAAACAGCACATGCAGCGGCAGCTACGTTTTTTGCATAACAAAGCAGTTGGCTTGGTGATGGGCAGCGGTGGATTTCGTGGATTTGCTCACTTTGGTGTGCTGCAAGCTCTGCTCGAGCACAACATTCCAATTGACTATATAGGTGGATCGAGCGCCGGTGCTATTGTAGCCGCTCTTGTCGCAGCTGGTGAAAACCCGCATGCTGCATTAAAAATAGTTCAATCTGCTTTGGCCAAACATAGATTGTTAACACATTATAACATTCCAATTGCATTTTTTTTGCAGGGGAAAATAGTCGAGAAAGTTTTTAGAGATATTTACAAGCAAACACGCATGGAAGATCTATGGCTCAACTGTTTTGCCACAGCCTGCGATCTCATTTCAGGAGATGAGATTACCCTACAACAGGGGTTGGTCAGACAAAACTGCCAAGCCAGCTCAGCTGTTCCAGGGTTGCTGGCTCCTGTTGCAATCAACAACATGCTCCTGGTTGACGGGGGCTCGTTAAATAGCCTGCCGGTGAGCACCATGAAGCGGCTATGCAATGGCCCGGTTATTGGTGTGAATATCCTGGCCAATCAACAGACCAACTGGCAGATGCCGTACTTGTATCATTCACTGCTGCAAATGGTTGTAAACTGGATGCGTCGCCCCCTGCAAAAAGATCAAACAGCTGTGCATCCTAATATATTATCTACCTGGAACCGTATTCTTGAACTGCGGTGGTTGCAAAATGTGCAGCAGGCTAATGAACAGATCGATCTTTTCTTATCTGTTCCATTGGAAAATTATGGCATCATGGACAGCACAAAGGCAGATTCGCTGTTTGAGGCGGGGTACCGATACACAAAAAAACGGCTTGAGCAGATAGATCTTTGCTCTTTTTGAGATCTTCAGCATCTCATTCAGATAAAACCCTGATGAATACTGGATATGAGAAAAACAGCGGTTGCAGTAACACTGGGGCCTTGGAAAAAAACTTGAAAGAGATGAGGGTGCAGCTTTGTTGCAACTCAGGTAATATATTAGAGAGAAAAAAAGATGTGTCGTCTATTTGGATTTCGTTCCGTGTTAGAAAGTTCGGTGCATCAGTCGCTGATCAGTGCCGAAAACGCCCTGGTGATACAAAGCGAGCAGCATCGTGATGGCTGGGGTCTGGCCTACTATATGGGCGGTTTTCCTCATGTTATGAAAAGCCCGCAATTTGCCTCACAAGATCCGCTGTTTCGTCATGTAAGCGGTGTGGTCTGTTCGCACACCGTGCTTGCCCATGTACGCAAAGCGACACAGGGGGCATGTATGCTGTCAAATAGCCACCCCTTTCAGTACGGGCCATGGACCATGGCGCACAATGGCGACATTGTTCAATTTTTGCAACACCGTCAGCAATTTATAGATCGTATTGCCAGCAATCTGCGCCCTTTTGTGCTGGGGCAAACCGATAGCGAGGTGCTGTTTTTTCTGTTTTTAACCCATCTGCAATCTTTTCAAGAGGCGCACTGCCCGGCAAGGCAGCTAGACTATGCCATACAGGCGCTGCAACAAACAGTCGCTTATGTGAGAGAGACTCTGTGCCGGCAGACAGTTGGGCAGATTGAGGAGCCGCTCACCTGTATTGTTACAGATGGCCAGGTGATGTTGGGGATGCCGGCGGGCCGGCCACTTTATATCAGCACCTATAAAAAGCAGTGCGGTCAACAAAACAGCTGCCCCTTTTTTCAGCGAGCCTGTTTGCATGCAAGTCGTGTTGGCGATCAACTCACACACTTTCTGCTTAGCAGTGAGCCATTAAAGGGGGAAAATGTATGGCAACCGGTGCCGCTGCAGCATATTGTTGCTGTCGATCACAATATGCGGCTGCACCAAACAAGCTGGCAACCTATTTCTTCGGATCAAACAGCTACCACAGCTCCACCGGCAACCTCATGAAAGATAAACAATAGAAAATGGACAATAATAAACAGCAACAACCGTTATCGTCGCCGCCGTTTCCTGGAGCTTTGGGCCAAGAGATTGCCCAAACAGTTAGTCAAGAGACTTGGCAGCAGTGGCTTGAAACACAAATTAAGATCATCAACGAAAATCGATTGGATCTATCCGCAGCAAAAGATCGCCAAGTTTTGCTGCAGCATCTGCAGCAGTTTCTACAATCGCAACGCGCTAAGCCTGCTGCTGCAAACCCTTGATCCAGGCGGTGAGATCGGTAACCGGCCGCTGCCACTCAACTTCGTTGTAAATTTCGTGGTAGAAGCCTTCGTAGACAACTGTTTTGCTGCCGGCTGCACGGTAGTGGGCAAAAAGACGTCGCGCTTCGTTGATATCAACAACCCAATCATCGCTAGCCAGCTGCAACAAAACAGGTAGTTGCAGCTGGTGCGTGCACTGTTCACACAACTGCATCGCCTCTTGCAGCTGCAGCAAACAGCGAGCCGAACCTTGCCGAATGCATAACGGATCGTTGGCATACAGCTGCACCATCTGCTGATTGTGGCTTAACTTTTCAGGCGCAATGGCCAAAGAAAACAGCTGCTTGGGCCGCACACGTGCTATCGCATGGATCAACAGCCGTTGCCAAGCAGGAATCCGCACCCTAGATGCACATAGCGGATTGGACAAAATCAGCCGCCGCACAAGGCTAGGCGATTGCGCCACAGCATGTATCGATACC
Organism: Myxococcota bacterium; assembly: GCA_039030035.1. Classification (GTDB taxonomy): domain Bacteria; phylum Myxococcota; class UBA727; order UBA727; family JABDBI01; genus JBCCEX01. Next base: position 5,120 of record JBCCEX010000021.1, on the reverse strand, counting down.
AACCCACCCATGCTATGGCCCAGCAGCGTGATATCGGCGTTATCAAACAGTTGGTTTGCCTGATCAATTGCCGATTTTGCGCTATCTACATACTGCTGAAAGCTATCAATGTGCCCCTGCATGCCGCTTGAGTGGCCATGGCCAGGTAGATCAAACAGCAGCACGTTTAAACCGGCGTGCACCAAGGCATCTACAACATGTGTGTAGCGCCCGCTATACTCGCTAAAGCCATGCACAAGCACAACACTGCCTGTAGCATCGCTTTGTGCTTTATAGGCCTGATAAAAGAGATCAAATGTACCGGCGCAGGCAGCAAAAAAGCCCTCTTTCATAGATTCTTGCATCTTCAACCAATATTTCTTCATCTACATATAGCACATGTGTAACAATTGATTATTGACATCTTATTCCACGAGCAATCAAGCTGCGACTGCCCGTTGCGCGTAGATCGCTTATTTACAACCCCCAGCCAGCTGGTGTAGCTTGAGGTAGGTGTCGGTAGCGTGCGATTTGTGTTGACAGTGTGGCTGTTTATGGAGATTGGTGCCGTATGAGCGTGTGCAGTGTGGTTTTGTGTGCGGGCAACAGCACGCGTATGCACAGTGCCCACTCCAAAATGGTGCATCCGCTGTGTGGGCAGCCGATTTGTTTTTGGGTGTTAGATACAGCTTTGGCGGCCAATCAGGGGCCGGTGGTGGCTGTGGTACAGCGCGCTGATGATCCGGTTGCTATGCGTGTTGCGCAGCATTATGGCAGTAGGGTGCAGCTGGTGTATCAGCAACAACCACAAGGTACCGGCGATGCGGTGCGGGTGGCTATGCAGCAGATCGACTCCTCGTGCCAACAGCTGTTGGTACTTTATGGCGATACGCCGCTGTTGCGTGGTGAGACGCTGCAGCGTTTGGTAGCGGCGCAGCAACAAACACAGGCGTTGGTCACAATGCTCACGAGCCACTGCGACAATCCGACAGGATATGGACGTATTGTGCGCAACGAGCAGGGCAGTGTGGTTGCAATTGTTGAAGAGAGGCAGGCCAATGCGCAGCAAAAGCAGCTGCAGGAGATCAACCCGGGGGTTTATCTGTTTGCTTACGATTTTCTTGCCAGCGCGCTGCCGCGGTTAGCGCTGCGTGAGTCGGTGCAGGAGTATCAGCTCACCGATTGCATTGCTGCGGCGCAGCTGCAAAGCGCACAGCATGCCAAAGCGGTTGCCGATGTGCCGGTAGCAACACAAGAAATTTTGGGCATCAACAACCGCAGACAGCTGGCGATGGTGCAGGAGATTTTGCGCCAGCGGATTGTGCAGCACTGGATGAACCAAGGCGTTTCGTGTGTCGATCCGCAGCGCACCTATATTGATGCAGATTGTGTGCTGCAACACGATGTCCTGCTTGAGCCCGGGGTGATGCTGCGCGGTTGCTGCTATTTGCACGAGGGGGTGCATGTGTCTGCCGGCTGTATTTTAACCGATTGTGTTGTTGAGCAGGGGGTTTGTCTGCTGCCCTACAGTGTATGCGACGGCATGCATGCGCAAGCCGGCGCGCGCATTGGGCCCTTTGCCCGTGTGCGGCCCGACACCGTTGTGGGGCCGCAAGCGCGTGTGGGCAACTTTGTAGAGGTAAAGGCAGCTACACTGCGGCAGGGAGTCAAGGTCAACCACCTCGCCTATGTGGGCAATGCGCATGTGGGGCAAAACAGCAATGTGGGTGCAGGTGCTGTGGTGTGCAACTACGATGGGGTTGCCAAACATCACACACATGTAGACTCGCAGGTGTTTGTAGGCTCCAACAGCACGTTGGTGGCGCCTGTGCGCGTGGGGCAGGGGGCCTATGTGGCTGCAGGCAGTGTGGTGACCCAAGATGTTGCCGCCAACGCTTTGGCCATTGCGCGTGGCAAGCAGTATACCAAACAGCAGGCAGCACTTGCTTTGCGCGAGCGTCTGCAGCAACATAAAGATTCAGGTAAAATACAAGCAAACAGTGCAGACAAAGCGGGTCAACAACTTGAGTCAAACAGCCAACCCACAGGAGAACCAACAACATGAGTGACAACATGCAGCATATCAACAGCTTAGAGGGCATCGATGCGTACAAACTAGCCAACGGCCTGACGCTGCTGCTGCTGCCCGATCCATCGGGTAGCCAGGTGACGGTCAACATCACCTACCTGGTCGGCTCTCGCCACGAGGGGCGCGGTGAAGCCGGCATGGCGCACCTGCTGGAGCATATGCTGTTTAAGGGCACCCCCAGCTGCCCCGATGTCAAAGGGCAGCTACAGCATCGCGGCGCCTCCTTCAATGCCACCACTTGGCTCGATCGCACCAACTACTACGAAACCCTCACCGCCAACGACGACAACCTACGTTTTGCGCTGCAGTTAGAGGCCGACCGCATGGTCAATAGCTGTATTCGCCAAGAGGATCTCGACGCCGAAATGACCGTGGTGCGCAACGAATTTGAAATGGGTGAAAACAACCCGCTGGGTGTGCTGCAAGAGCAGCTGTTTTCGGCAAGTTTTCGCTGGCACCCCTATGGCAAAAGCACCATTGGCAACCGCAGCGACATTGAGCGGGTGCCGGCCCATGCACTGCGCCGCTTTTACCAATACCACTACCAGCCCGACAATGCTGTGTTGATGATTGCCGGTCGTTTTGAGCCACAAACCGCTTTGCAGATGGTGCAGCAGCTGTATGGCAGTCTGCCTAAGCCTCAGCGGGTGTTGGAGCAGACCTACACCGAAGAGCCGGCGCAAGATGGCCACCGCCGCGTTGAGGTGCTGCGTGTGGGCGATGTAGCCTATGTGGCGGCTACTTACCATATTTGTGCCGGTTGCCATCAGCAGTTTCCGGCGGTGTGGGTGCTGGGTGAGCTGCTGGGGCATGAGCCCAATGGCCTGCTATATGAGGCGCTGGTCAAAACACAGCAAGCCTCTGAGGTGGGCTGCACGGCCTACGGTTTGGCTGAGCCGGGCATGCTGTTTGCCTACGCCCGCAGCAGCCAGGCCCAGCAAGCGCAGCAGCTACAGCAGCAGCTTACCCAATGCCTGCAACAGCGCTGTTTGCAGCAGCTCACCGACACCGCAGTGCAGCAGGCCAAAGCGCGTTTGCTGAAGTCTTTGAAACTCAGAATGGCCAATAGCCAAAAGTTGGCGCTGCTGCTGACCGAGTCGATTGCGCAGGGCGATTGGCGCCTGCTGTTTTGGCTGCGCGATGCGCTGCAGCAGGTGTCGCTGGCCGACGTACAGCAGGCAGCATCGACCTATCTGCTTGACAACAACTGCACCAGCGGTCTGTTTATTCCTCAAACCGAGCGCCCCAAACGTGCCCATGTGCCGCAAACCCCCGCGCCACAAGAGGTGCTGCAGCACTACCAAGGCGAGCAGCAGGGCGAACAGCTCGAGGCTTTTGAACCAACTGCAGCCAATGTTGAGAGCCATTGTCAGCATAGTGAGCCCTGCACAGGCATGCGGCTAGCCTGTTTGCCCAAGCCAACACGTGGCCGCTTGCTGCAGGGGCAGCTGGTTGTTCGCTTTGGCAGTGAACAGCAGCTGCAGGGGCACGAAACCCCACTGCAGCTGCTGCCCGATATGTTGTTGCGCGGCACAACCCAACTCAACTGCGAACAGTTTCAGGCTCGCCTCGATGAGCTACAGTCTACCCTGACATTTTCAGGTGGCGTTGGCTACTGCAGCGCCCACATTGTGAGCGATGCACAACACATAAACGATGTGTTGCAGCTGCTCAGCGAGGCTTTGCAACAACCCGCGTGGAACGCAACCGAATATGAGCTGCTGGTTAAACGCGAGCTGCACGACATTCAAGAGATGCAAACCGACCCGCAACAGCAAGCCGTGATTCGCCTACAGCAGCAGCTGCACCCCTGGCCCGATACCAGCATTCACCATGTGCTTAGCCTGTCACAACGAGCACAACGGCTGCAGCAAACCACCTGCCAGCAGCTGCAACAGCTACACGAGCAGTTTTATGGAGCCAACACGCTACACTGTGCCTTTGTTGGCAATGTTGATCCTGAGCCGTTGCATCAGCAGCTGCAGCAGCAGTTTGAGCAGTTTCGCAGCAGCAGCAACTTTGCACCCATTGTTTGCCCGTACCGGCCCAATGAGCCACAAAGCAAGACCATTGGCATTCCCGACAAAGAGATGGCTTTTGTAGCCATGGGCCTCAGCTTTGAACTACAAGACACCCACCCCGACTATGCTGCCCTACGCCTAGCCTGCTATATTCTCGGCGAAGGCATGACATCACGCCTCATGACGCAGCTGCGCGAAAAACAGGGCTTCTCTTACGGTGCCGGCTCCGCTCTCAACGTAGGCAGCTTGTCGCAGCATGCAACTCTCATGCTATACGCCATGTGCGCCCCACAAAATGCTGCCCCAAGTCAACACAGCATGCAGCAGGTATACGAACAGTGGCTCAACAAAGGCATTACGCAAAAAGAGCTGCAGCAAGCTCGTGTTGCTCTACGCGAAGCCTACACCAATCTGCTCAATAAAGATGTCTATCTAGCACGCACCCTAGCAAAAAATCTCCTGCTGCAACGCCCCTTTTCGTTCTACGCCAATGTGCTAGACTGCATGCAGCAGCTTACTGTCGAGCAGGTCAATCAGGCGCTACAGCAGCACCTAGCAAAAGCCCGCTTGTCGTGCGTTGTCGCGGGCGATCTGCCTGAGGCTGCGCAAACAGATACAGCAGCTACACATGCAAACGAAGCAACTGCTTAAAGCAAGCATACAATTAAAGCAAACATACAAACAGGTGTCATCATCTGTCTATTTTGCTGTTATGGCGGTGCAACATACAGCGTCGATTCCGAGGAGAGGGCGCAGCTGCATTGGATCAACACCAGTGCGGCCATCGCCTTTGCGAAAAGTTCGAATGATATTACAATATAGAAAGTGAGAAGATAAAACCATACAAAATGTCACAAGGAGAGCCAGATGCAGGCGCATAGCGAAGTGAACAGCCGAATTATTAATCCCAGTGGCATCGTGCCAGGCAGTATCGACGATTTTGCCAAGGTGGTCACGCAGCAGCGCTGCTTTGTCGATAAAAGCTGCTTGATCGGCGATGTGTTGACCTGCCCCCACGACATCATCCTCAT
>JBCCEX010000020.1:0-12510 GCA_039030035.1 Myxococcota bacterium | reverse complement strand
GACAACAATTTTTTCGGCAAATAGCGACGCACGATCTCTTTGTGAATATTGAGGGAGGTGGAGGTCGCCTTAAACAGCTTGTCTCTCCGATAGATAGGTCTGATAGCAGCTGCAGTGCGGCGCGACGGTGTCGATTTTTTGCGTGGCATTGTGGTTTGATTCTCTCTGGCTCTACGGTTATTTTATCGTAGAATCGTGTCTGCACACACTTTTTTGTTGGTTTAGGTAAATTTGGCCGGCGTGCCTTGTCATGCATGGCAATCGACTCAAGCGACTGTGTTGCATCTGTTTTGCCATAATGAGACCGATGCTGGCAACAAGCGGTACTGCGATCAGAGGCGAATACATGCGTGCTTGTTTTGCATCGCTGGGTTGTGCTTCGGAATTTATGCATCCGTTGGCTGGAACACCAAAAATGCGCTGGGGCAAATAAAATGCTCGCTGCGTGGAATCAGCTGTGAGACTTTAAAGAAGAGCTAGTTATTTTACATGACACATCCAAATCATCACACGCGGTACAACCCGGTTGCCCAGGTGAGGCCGGCGCCAATTGCCCAAAACAGTACCCAATCTCCTGACTGCAGGCGGTTTTCGTGGCAGGTTTGATCCCATGCCAATAGCAGCGAGGCGCTGGATGTGTTGGCGTAGCGATCGAGGTTGACGGCAAAACGCTGCATGGGGATATTGAGTCGTTTGGCAATCGATTCGAGAATGCGGATGTTGGCTTGGTGTGGAATCACGCAGGCGATATCTTGTGGCTGCAACCCTGCCTCTTGTAGCAGCGCTTCGGCGGCACTTACCAGTGTGGGCACACCGGCACGATACAGCGCTTGGCCACTCATGTGCAGCTTTTCACCCCGTTTCACATGCAGCAGCGGGTGCAGCGATCCGTCGCTGTATAGTTTGATGTGATGAAATCCTCTGTCAGGGCTGCTGCTTGGCTCAAGAATAGCACAGGCGGCACCATCGCCAAACAACACGCAGGTGCTGCGGTCGGACCAATCAAGCAGGCAAGACATGGTTTCGCTGCCAACAACAAGAATCCGCTTGCAGGCGCCCTGCGTAATAAAGCTGTTGGCAATAGCCAAAGCATACAGCGAGCCGCAGCAGGCGGCAGACACATCAAAAGCGCTGGCACGCGTGGCGCCAATGCGCTCTTGCAGCAAACAGGCTGCAGAGGGCATACGCTGGTCAGATGTAACAGTGCCCACAATAATCATGTCAAGACTTTGCGGATCGGTATTGCTACTGCTCAAAGCAGCCTGCGCTGCGCGCTGCGCCATATCGACGGTGCCACAAATACCTTGTGAAGGGTCGATCAAAAAGCGGGTTTTAATGCCAGTGCGCTGCTGAATCCAGGCATCGGATGTCTCTACCTGTTTGGCTAAATCGTCGTTGCTTACCTGTCGCGGTGGAATATAACTACCTGTTGCATAGATATGCGCTCGCGGTGGATGATTCATGTTGCCATCATGGCATAGATATAGCCGCCGCGAAAGCTAGCGGTGCAAAAACGCAATCTATTACAACACCTCTATAAGCAAAAGCATGCAGCACAAAATCTACTGCTCATCACTGCAATTCGCGTACTGGCACAGCATCGACGACAGATCTTGCAACCCCAATTGCTTTAACGCTTCTTGAATCTCATGGCGCATATGCTGTCGCTGTTGTTCAGATTCCATGAGCACTTCGACCACCTGGTGCCATGTTGTTTCAGGAGCATGAGCTGCGTGTGTCCAGGCATTGTTGCCTTTTTGATCTTTTATGTTGGGATTGGCCCCAAACCCTAATAGTATCTGCACCATATTTACATGTCCCAAAGCACAGGCATGGTGTAGAGGCGTTCGACCTGTACCATCTTTGCGGTCAAGCAGATCTGGACGGTGCTGCAGCAGCAGTTCAGCAATTTTATGTTGATTCCGCTCAGCCGCCTCATGCAAAGCAGTTTCCTGTGGATCGGTACCAGTGCCAATAACGGCAGCTTGCCACTGTAGCAATAGCTTTGTTGTGTAAAAATTCCCATTTTTGCTGGCATAGTACAAGGCTGTGTTGCCGTTGGTATCTCGCTCGTTTACAGATTTTTTTTCGTACTTGAGAAAATAAAAAACCCATGCTGTATCGCCTCGACTAGCAGCGCTATGCAGAGAATCTATATATACCAAATTTCCGCCGCCTAATGGGTAGTTTTTGAAAGTTACGCCCCACGTAGTTGTAGAAATCATGCAGCACAATAACGCAATTAAATGTATCTTTCGCACTGTAAGCACCTCCGAACTTAACAAGTTTACCACAAGCAACGATCAATCTGCAGGCTGCAGCTGCCCCTGTTGTAGCACAAAAACACGGCTGGCTACCTGGTGGGCGAGCTGGGTGTCGTGGGTGACCAAAATCATGCTGGCCGTTTGTGGCAAAAACTGGCGAATCACCTGCCATATTTGCTGTGTGCGGTTGTGATCTAGCGCCGATGTTGGCTCGTCTAGCAGCAGCAGATCGGGCTGCACGGCCAGTGCTCGGGCAATGGCAACACGCTGCTTTTGACCGCCCGAAAGTTGGCCAGGCAGTACGTCTGCTTTGCCATCAAGGCCCATTTTGTCTAGCAGCTGATGGGCCAGGGCATACACCTGTTGGGTGGGTTGCTTTAGGGCTTTGATGGGGGCATAGGTGATGTTGTGCAGCACACTCATGTGCGGAAACAGGTGCAGATGCTGCAGCACCAAACCCAAGCGGCCATGTAGGCAAACGCTGCCAGAGGTGGGCTGTTCGAGGCCGGCCAAGCAGCGCAGCAGTGTGGTTTTGCCGCTGCCAGAGGGGGCCAATAGCGCCACCACCTCGCTGCTGTTGACCTGCAAACAGACATCGCGCAGCGGTTGGATAGTGCCATAGCTTTTGCTGATGTGATTAATTTCTATGGTAATCAATGCGTCTCTCCACGTAGTGAGCCACGGCCTGCAGCAGCAGTGCCAGCGCATAGTAACAAATCGCTGCCACTACCAAGGGGCCAAAATAGGAGTACTGCTGTGCCGCCACCAAATTGGATCTGCGCATAATGTCGGTTTCGCCAATGACCGAAATGAGAGCTGTATCTTTGAGCACATTAATGGCTTCGCCTGTGAGTGCAGGAAACGCATGGCGAATGGCCTGCGGCAGCACAATGTCAATAAAGGCCCAGCCGGCAGGAATCCCCAATGTCTGGCACATCTCCAGCTGCCCCGGCTCGACAGCACGAATACCCGAGCGCAAAATTTCACCGGTATAGGCCCCAGAGTGCAGCGAAAAGGCCAATACACCGGCCACCATAGGGCCCATGTGAATACCCAACAGCCCAGGAGCCGCATAAAACACCATGCTCAAATGCAGCAACGAGGGGGTGCCGCGAAAAAAGGAGACATAAAAGGCGGCGCAACGTTTCACCGGCCTAATCGAGCTCATGCGCATGCCAGCTATGATCAAACCAATGATTGTGCTGCCCACCATAGACAGCAGTGCATATTGCAGTGTGGTTGAGACCCCAGCAGCAATGTACCAAACCCACTGCATATTAAAAATCTCCAATAGGTGCATGCAGCCACTTTTGCTGCAAAGCATCTAACTTACCTGAGCGCTGCAACTGAGTAATTGCCTGATCCACTTGATCGCGCAGTGTTGATTTTGTCTGCTTGGCAAGGGCCACGGAGTATCCGGTGCCCACCTTGCCAACCAGCCAATAATATAGCTTTGGATCGCTTTGTTGAAACGCATGTGCCTGCGCCTTCTCACAAATCAACACATCGATATGCCCACTTTTAAGCGCCTGCAACAGCTGATGATGTTGACTCAACGCCACCACAGAAGCCTTGGGAACCTGCTGTACAAATTCGTACATCACAGTGCCCAACTGCGCCCCCAGCCGTTTGCCTTCGAGCTTTTGTGTAGCAAGCAGCTCTTTTTGCAGGGTGACTGCTGCCAGGTGATTTTGATAGTAGGGTCGAGAAAAATCGACATTTTTCTCCCTTTCGGGAGTTCTGGATACCCCAGAAATAATCATATCAATGCGCCCCGCCTGCAACGATGGAATAAGGCCGGCAAAATCCATCTCCTGAAACACAACCTTGGCCTCAAGTTCGTGAGCAATAAGATGAGCCAAGTCGACATCAAACCCAACCAACTGACCATTTTGCTGAAACTCAAACGGCGGATAGTCGGCCGACAAACCGACACGATATACCACTTGATTGCGATTTGAAGAGCACCCCTGCCAGTTGTTTAGATAGGCGGTGAACACCATGACCAAAATGATAGGACCAGCCGCCAATTTGATTAGTCTAAATAAACCCATTGTTCCCCTTACGATGTCAAACCTTCTGAATATATATTCACATAACGTGAATAAAAATGCAAGCATTTCTCTCTTCACGCTGATAAGATCTTGTGTGCAACGCAAAATATCCGCACTGCAGCATGATATGACCCGAATCTGCTACAGCAATCTGCTTGGTTTTCGTGGCTGCCTGGAGTATTCATTGCAACAAGCGCTACACGAGTTCGGAGTGCGCGACCCTAAATAAGAAAAGATATTTACCTATCTTTTCTTAGTGAGTGGTCTTTAAGAAAAGATAGGGGGAGTTGACTGCTTTGCTTCAGGCATGGTTTGGGTGTCCGTTTCAAAAAGCATCACGCAGTTTGAAGCCGTACGTGATCTCAACTAAGAAAAGATAACCAGATATATTTTCTTAGCAATCCATGCTAAGAAAAAATAATTAACTATCTTTTCTTAGTGTGCCGCCATTAAGAAAAGATAGCGGGAATTGGCTGCTGTATTTTAGGCATGGTCTGCAGTATCTGTTTTACACAGCATCACACAGCCTGTAGCGATGCACAACCTTGACTAAGAAAAGATAATAAGTTATATTTTCTTAGTATGCAGCCCTTAAGAAAAGATAAAAGAAAACAGATGCGACGGCAAGCTGGAACATACCTCATCCAAAAAATGGCTGGTGAGTCTTATAAAGCCTATGTACCGGTTGAGCTGCCGCCCAAACCCCCCGTGGATCTGGTTAGATTGTATGCGCATCTTGAGCAGGCAACGTTGGCGCTTGCACAGCTCAATGCAATCTGCAAGACCATTCCCAATACCACGCTGTTTATTTATATGTATGTTCGCAAAGAGGCGCTGCTGTCGAGCCAAATTGAGGGAACACAAAGCTCTTTTTCTGATTTAATGCTGTTTGAGAACCGACAAAAACCACTGGTATCTATAGCAGATGTTGAAGAGGTATCGAACTATGTCAAAGCGGTCACCCATGGCCTAAATAGACTAAAAGAGGGTTTTCCGCTCTCTTTGCGGTTGCTTCGGGAGATGCACGGCATGCTGCTGGCTGGGGGTCGGGGGTGTGATAAACGACCGGGTGAACTGAGACATTCGCAAAACTGGATTGGCGGCACCAGGCCGGGCAACGCCCTGTTTGTACCTCCGCCCGTCGATCATTTGCATCGTTGTCTGGGCGATTTTGAAAATTTTTTGCACGATAACAGCCTACCTGTGCTGATACAGGCAGGCCTAGCCCACGTGCAGTTTGAAACCATCCATCCGTTTTTAGATGGCAACGGCAGGCTAGGCCGGCTGCTCATTACCATGCTGCTGTGCAATAAGGGTCTACTGGCTGAACCCGTGCTGTATGTAAGCCTCTATCTTAAGCAAAATCGCCAAACCTATTACCAGCTGCTGCAGGAGGTGCGCACACACGGCAGCTGGGAGGCTTGGCTCGAATTTTTTTTGACAGGGGTGCAGCAATCGGCACGACAAGCTATATCAACAGCCGAGCGCATCAACCATCTGTTTGAGCAAGATCTGAGCAAAACTGCCACGCTGGGTCGCGCCAGATTCTCCTGCAAGGAGGTGCTGGCATATATGAGACGCCTACCGCAAGTAACGGTGCCTCTGCTGGCAAAAGAGCTCAAAATGAGTGCGCCAACAGCAAGACGCGCGTTGGAATCGATGGTTAGGCTGGCTATTTTGGAGGAGATAAGCGGCAAAAAGCGCGACAAAATATATGTATATCGCGACTACCTCAATATTCTCGAAGAGGGGGCCGAGCCGATAGATATCTCGGCGTGAAGGCTTTGCTGCTGTAGCTTTGTTGCAGCGCTGCTAGCTGATCTTACAGGGTTGTTATGGGATGTGAAACAGAAACGCCTTTTCGAGATTGGAGCATAGCTGCTGATCTTGCTGCAGTTGATCTTGTTTTGTTTGCATAGCGTCTGCTACGCTGCTGTCGTCAACACGACCGCCACTCACCACAATCTGCTTTTTTATGAGCTCCAAAAAACATTGCATACACTGCTGTTGCGTCTGCACTGCTGCCGCAGCCAATTGCACAGGTAAACATTGTCAACTGCAGCAGCTGTTGCCCAAAAGTTCTCATGAGATTGTGTTGTAGCTATGACACCGCAAAGGGAGACTGCAGCCAGCCATGTGGATTAACGGCATCGTGATGGGGTGGATGCTGCTGGCAGATCCACTGTGTTTGTTGCTGGGTTGATAGCAGCAGCGTATAGGTGGTACTGCGGTGGCCCTGTTGCTGCACACCGGGCAGCAAATTGCCGCTGGTAACGCCTGTGGCGGCAAAAACGGCCTCTTGCTGCACTAGATCGTTGAGGGTCAGTTTGCGTTTGGGGTCTTGGTTGGGCATCATGCTTTGGCAGCGCTGTAGCTGTTGGTCGTTGGCAAACAGCAGACGCCCCTGCATGTCGGCCTGCAGGCTTTTGAGGGCACACGCAGCCAGCACCCCTTCGGGGGCACCGCCGCTGCCTAGCACCATGTGCACCTGCGCATGGGGCATGCAGGTTAAAATTGAGGCCGCCACATCGCCATCGGCAATCAACTGCACCCGCGCGCCGGTTTGCCGCACCTGTTTGATGATCTCTTGGTGGCGTGGGCGATCCAAAATGCACACTGTGAGCGTGTCAACAGGGCGGTTGAGCCGCTTGGCCACACTGCTGAGGTTGTCTGCTACCGGGCGATCGATATCCACAGCACCTTGCGCAGCAGGGCCAACAGCAATTTTGTCCATGTAGATATCGGGCGCATGCAGCAGCGTGTTGCGCGGTGCCATTGCCAACAGTGCCAAGGCTCCAGGTGCAGCATAGGCACACAAGCCGGTGCCCTCGAGTGGATCAACAGCAATGTCTACCGCTGCAGACTCCTGATCGCCGCGACCCAGCTGTTCGCCAATAAACAGCATGGGTGCCTCATCTCGCTCCCCTTCGCCAATAACCACGCGGGCCTGTATGAGACTGTATGCTAAGCAGTTACGCATAGCTGTAACGGCCGCTTGATCGGCAGCATCTTGCTGCCCCCTACCCACCCACTGCGCTGCTGCAATGGCTGCGGTTTGGCAGGTTTTTATCGCCTCTTGTATAACAGTGTCGTTCATGGCAAACCTTAGCTATTTTGCACTCCCTTTATAAAAAGGTTCACAAGCGCCAGGTTATTCCCAAAAGCAGCTGCACTGCCATCTCAAAGTGCGATTTGCCGCCAGCAAAGGCCACGCTTGGCCGCACAGCGACATCTAAACCTACAGCCAAATCGTGCAAAACAAAGTAGTCAAAACCCACAGCGGGCTGCACCCCCAAATTGGTATGCGCCGACCGGCCCGATTCAAAAGGGATCAAAAAGGAGAGCACCGCCGCCGTACTCACATAGGGCACAAACGGCACCTGCAGCTGAAAGCGATATTTGCCACCGCCCAGCGTCGCAATCTCCATGGCACCAGCTGCAAAGGCCGGACGCAAACCAGCAATCACCCCCCACGATCGATGGGGTGCATACTCCGCATCTAGCCCCAAAATCATGCTCGATGATGGCGACTCTGAGCCCACATCTTGCACACGAATCGCGTTGATGCCCCAGCCGGCCACCGGCCGCAAAAACCAATCCCCCGCCGCCACATCGTAGGCGCGCAAGGGCTGGGCAAACAACAAACAGATACCCATGAAAGCAAGCCGACAACTTGCCTGTCTAATAACATCCCTGCAAAACTGCAACATCCTTTTTTGCCCTCGCCCTTTTGATGCTAATTGTTTCACACAGATTTCTCAATGGCTATAAGGCGTTGTCTAGCAGCCAGCTCGTGCAACACATGTGCTACACAAGCTTTCAAGACAAACACAGTTTAAGCAAAACAGCTGTTTTGCCTAAGCCAAAGCTTCTTGCTACAGTTTATTTAACTATTGTGGAATCTGTTTTGTGAAACGTCAAATTTAAGTCCTTGCTGGCGCACTGTTATTACAAATTAAAAAACCTGCACGCTGCTACAGCACAGGCTATCTGTTACTCTTTTACCGTAATCGATATGGTGTGTGATAGCTCTTTTCCGGCAGACTGGTGCTGGCCGTTGCCAAACTGCAGTGTCAGTTTATGCTCACCTGCTGGCAGATCTACAGTACCCTCTTTGCCACCATCGCCAAAGTGCACATGTTTATCGTCTGCAGGAATAGTTTGGCCCTTGGGAATGTATCCCAATGCGTTGTCGATCAAAACATGAAAATGGCCGGCGTTGGGTTTAACCTCGCCCGCTTGCTCAACAGTGACACCTGTGGCGCTGAATTGAAATGTAACAGGGGAGGTGACAACAGCACCATCTTTTGGTTGTTCAAAAAAGATGCGCGCTTGTGTGTTGGTGATGCTGCTAGTGCTGTTTTGCGTATTGCTGCTGTCACCGCTGTCATTGTTGTCGCTGCCGCAGCTACCCATTATCATGCATGCTAGCAACATGCCTACTTGTATCTGTTTCATGAGACCTCTTTTCTTTTTTATTTTGTAAAGTTGCCATGAAAATTTTTGGCTGTCAAATTTATTTTGATTAAAAAGTTTGCTGTCGATGCAACCGCAACTACTTGACTATGTTTGATGCCAATTGCCAGAAAACAAGTTGTCAAATTCAGTACCCCTCTCAATCGCTTTTCGTGCACGTCTTTTGCTGGATTCTCAATTTTGCAGGAATGACAAGATGTGCAGCAACCTGTTGCAACTTGGCGCAAGATGGGCCAAAAACTTGACAACTGCTGCAAAAAAGGCCATGCAATAAAGGGGTAAAAAGGAGGCAAAACCAAAGTGATGGGTTGCAAACAACGTGTGGGGTTGATGCTGATATGTTTGTTGGTGGGTAGCATAACAACGGGCTGCAGTCGCAAACTTTTGCCGGGTACGTTGGTAGACGACACAAAAGAGAATCGTGCTGTTTTGATGTTTTTTGGCATGTATAAATCAGCCGTTGAGCATCACGATATCAATGCGATCATGAAGCTAATCAGCGATGATTACACCGATACCAAAGTGCTGCCTGGTGGAAAAATAGAGCGTTACAATCGTCAAAATCTTGAACAGCAGCTGCGTGACAAGTTTGATTCGCATATGAAGGCTTTTGGGCTGCAGCTATACTTAGAGCGCATCACCAAGCTCAAAAAACAGCAGGCCTGTTGGGATAAACATTGGCAAAAATGTGATAAGAAAACAAAAAAATGCAAGCCCCAAAGCAAAAGGGTGTGCCAAAAAGTGCCTTCTTTTGAGGTGATCTATCGTTACATTCAACGAGCCTGCTTTGAAGTGCCTGCCGGGCAAACCTGCAAATCGTCGTCAGATGTCAATAAGGTGATCTTGCGGCAGCTGGGCAAAAAATCAAAAGATGGATTCACAATTGTGGCGGGCGGCGTGTAGGCAAGCGCTCACACATGTTGCTCAAGCTCACGTTGCCGTTGTAGGAGCTGGCCGATCGGGCTTGGCTGCTTGCCGCTTTCTTGACCGTTTGGGTGCGCGTGTTCATCTGCTCGATGATGCCCTCAAAGATCAACTGCAGGCGCGTTTGCAGCAACAACACGACATGAAGCAGATCTGCTCGCACGCTACTGCCATTACATGGCAGCAGTTACGGCAAGCGCAGCTGATTGTTTTGTCGCCGGGTGTACCTCGAGCGCACGCGGCGATTCAAGCAGCTTTGCAGCAGCAAATTCCCATTGTTACAGAGTTAGACTTAGCTGCGCACTATTTGCCGCAGTGCTGTTTTGTTGGCATAACAGGTACCAACGGCAAATCCACTGTTACCCACCTGTTGGGGCGCATGCTGCAGCTACATCGGCAGCATGTTTTTGTGGGGGGCAATTTGGGCACACCGCTATGCGATGTTGTGTTGAGCAGCACAAAACCCAGCATGGCTGTATTGGAGCTATCGAGTTTTCAGCTGGAGACTCTCGTTAACCTACCGCTGAGCGCTGCTGTGATTACCAATATTGGTGTTGATCATACCAACCGCTACCCATCGCATCAGCACTATGTGCGTGCCAAGCAGCGCATTGTGCAGCTGCTTAAACCCAAAGCAACTTTGGTGTGTAGTTGTCAAGATGTGCACTGTTTACAGCTTGGGCAGCAGCAGCAACAGCAGCGACCGGTGATTTTTGTGCCTGCGCCAAACAGTACAAAGCAGATGACAATTCAGCAAATAAACGCTGCATTTGCTAGCTGTACAGCCGCTCTTTTTGGTGTGAGTTCGCAGCTCATTGAGCAGACTCTTGCAGCCACAGCAGGGCTACCGCACCGCTTTGAAACCTTGGGCTGTGTGCAGGGTGTTACATTTATTAACGACTCCAAAGCCACCAATGTGGCAGCTGCCTTGGCTGCCTTGCGCAGTGTGCAGCAGCAAGGGGTGCATTGGATTGTTGGCGGCCAGGGCAAGGCCGAACACTACGAGCCTTTGGTGCAGGCCTGCCAAAATAGCCCTGTTAAAAGAGTGTATGCCATTGGGCAGCAGGCCACTGCACTGCTGCGCTGTTTTGCACAGGGTCGGGCGCCAACACCCACCACCCATGCAGCCACATTGCCGCAAGCTGTGCAGCAGGCTTGGCAACACACTGTTGCCGGCGATGCCATTTTGTTGGCTCCCGCTTGTGCCAGCTTCGATCAATTCAACAATTTTGAGCAGCGGGGCGAACTATTTCGCCAACTCTACACAAACCTCAAACAGCAAACAGCGCCATGACAGCGCCAAATCGATCGCTTGCACTGCTGGCAAGTGTGTTCACACTCATGGGCATAGGGTGGGTCATGAGCTACTCAGGCTCTGCCTTTGCCACATCTGACGGTCTCTTTTTTGCCAAACGCCATGGTCTGCATCTCATGCTGGGCACACTGTGCATGGCAGCCGCCGCACTGCCTCACCCCCGGGCATATCAGCGTTTGGCCTACCCTATGTACGGCTTAGCACTACTGGTGTTGATCTTGGTGCTACTCCCCGGTGTTGGCCGACGGGTTGGCGGCTCGGCACGCTGGCTAGATCTCGGCTTTTTGCGGGTGCAGGGCGGCGAGCTGCTCAAGCTGGCCCTGGTGTTTTACCTGGCCATGTCTTTGGCCAAAAAAGGGGAAAAAATGCGCCTGTTTCATGCCGGCATTGTGCCACACATTGTGCTACCCGGTTTGGCGGTGCTGCTGCTGTTGGCCGAACCCGATTTGGGCACCGCTTTTGTGAGCATGAGTGTCACATTTGTCATGCTGTTTATCGGTGGCGCACGCACCAGTTATCTGCTTGCCATGCTGCTGGCAGCCATACCCCTGGCTCTGCACGCCATCACCGCCAGCCCATACCGCCTGCGTCGATTAATCGCATTTTTCGACCCCTGGAGCCACCGCCAAGACTCCGGCTACCAGGTGGTCGAAAGTCTCATTGCCATGGGCTCCGGCCAACTATGGGGCAGCGGCGTCGGCCACGGCCCCGCCAAGCTGCAATTTTTACCCGCCGCCCATACCGATTTTGTTCTATCGCTCATTGGCCAAGAGTGGGGCTTTGTTGGCGTCAGCCTCATTCTACTTTGCTTCGTCATCATCACCATCGCCGGTCTACACACCGCACAATCGCAATACGATCCATTCTGCTGCTACCTAGCCGTTGGCATCACCACCACACTGGTGCTACAAGCCGTTGTCAACGCCTGCGTTGCCTTGGGTATTGTTCCCACCAAAGGCATTACTCTGCCCTTTGTAAGCTACGGCGGCGCCAGTTTGCTCATTAGCTGCTGCATGGCCGGCGTTTTACTGCAGCTATCAGCCGCACCGCCACACGACGACTCTTAGCGCTGTGTTGACCAGTTTACAATATCGATAGCTCGCCAGCGTTAAACTGGATCGATCTGTTTGTACTGCACTGCAGCTTGCTTGTTGTGAAAAGCAACTGCCACTGCAAACAGATCGCCCGTTGGATGATCGCGAAAAATTGCCGCATAGCGTTTTACATCAATCTGCTGTAGCCCCTGCTGTGCTGCTGCTTCAAGATGATCGGGCGATTCAACCTGTTTAATCTCCAGCACAATTGCCGGCTTGAGGGGTTTGTCGTCACGCGGGATCAGCAAAATATCGGGCCGACCTGCGCCCGACTCGCTGTTGGAGCGAACAAAGTGGGTGTCGCTCATGTAGGCCACCATGCCTAGAACTAGGGCGTGGTAAAACCACTCGGGCTGTTGTGCAATGTCAAAATAGCTGAGTGT
>JBCCEX010000019.1:0-13283 GCA_039030035.1 Myxococcota bacterium | reverse complement strand
TGCGTCGCTATTTGCCGAAAAAATTGTTGTCTAGGGTTTGTCAAGGTTGATGGTTTTACCAAACCGTCGTGGGCGGGTAATGAGCGTAACTTCACCGCCAACATCGAGAAACTCCTTAATAAATAGCGTTTTATCGACAAAGCAGTAACCCTCTTGCCTTAACTTGGCAAAATCCGACACGCCCACCGGTATTTTGCCACCTGGATTGACAATGGGGTTATTTTGCACAGTATCGCTCATACCGACTATGTTACATCATAACGCAGCTGTTGAGATGCTTTGAGAGTATGCCGGTTCTTTTTTGGATTGCATACACAACTTTCGGTGATAACCCACCTTACTCTGGCAAAGTTTAAATCGGGTACCCAAACGAGAAATGGATGCGCCACTGTCTGTTGAATAGACCTGCGGCTTTTTCTAAAGGGGCGACGGCAAAGTCGAGTGTCAGTGGGCCGATGGGTAGCAGATGGCGCAGGCCGGCGCCGACTCCCCAGCCGAATTTATGAAAGGATTGTTCGGGGGCGTCGGGTTGCTGGTGGGGGGCGCAGCTCCACATGCCGCTGCACAGTGTGATGTAGCCAACATCGTTGAACAAGGCAGCGTGTAGGTCGCCAAAGAGAAACTGTTTGGCTAGCAAAAAGCGTACTTCGGCGTTGCCTTGTAGCCGCCATGCACCTTGCCATGGGCTGGCGGAGAAGTTGGTTGCCTGATTGAGTGTGTTGACGTTGATGCCGCCTTTGGCATAGCCGCGCACTTGGCGGTCGCCACCCAGTGGGCCGGTGCCTGACTCCTCTTCTAAGATTCGCCAATTGACAAACGGGTCTGTCATAAAGGGGCGATGCACGACAGTTTGTAGCACAAGGGTTGAGCGGCCCATGGGAATATAGCCGGCGGCCTCTGTTTTGGGAATCCAGTATTGGGGGGAGCTTGCAAAAATGCGGCCGCTGTATTCTAGCGCCAGGCGTAGTCGGCCGCCCGTGTGAGGGTTGATCGGATCGTCTATTTGTATGTAGCTGTAAGAGGGCTCTAAAATGCCACGGGTTGTAATAGATTGCTTGGTTACCAGCAGCAAACCATCTAATTCGCGAATCGCTTTGCTGGGTTTAGAGGCAAAAGGCAGTGGCACATAATCGTTATCTTTTTGCCATTGATCAAAACGCTGCGTGTAGCTGAGACCCAAATTCATGGTTGCCGATAGTGTCCAGGTGAGAGTGCTACGAAAGTCGATGCGCAGGTGTCGCTGTTTTAAGTATGGATAATCTTCGTAATAGATATTGGGAACATCTAGGCGCAAGTTAAGTGGCGAACCCCATATGCGGGGCCAAAAAAATCTGTTTTTGAGTGTGCTCAAACGCCCCCAAAACAAGCCCCAGCCTAGGCTTGCTTCCCACTGAATCATCGAACCAAAGAGATTGGTTTCTTTGAGAATTCCTTCGGTCATAAAAAAATTGTCGGTGCTAAGTGCTAGAGCAATGTCCCAGGTCAGGGAGGGTTTTTCAACCACCTGCAACATCAATGTTGATCTGTTTGGTTGACTCTCAAGCGGTATCTCTTTGGTGTCGACACGAGAGAAAAGAGCGCTTTGCCACAGTAGCCCAACACCCTTGTCGACATCTTTGGGCTTAGCTATGTGTGGTTTTCTAAGCCCAATATGGCGTAGCAGAACACTCTTATTGGTTTTGTGGTTGCCCTCAACAAAAATGTTATCGAAGTAGGTGCGCTCAATCGGTTTACCGTTTGTTGTTTTGACAACAAAAGAGACAATGATTGCATCGAGGCGGGAATCATCTACTTCGGTAGTAACCGCAATGTGATCATAGCCGTTGTCGTGGTGCAGCTGTACAATACGCTCAGAGTCCTCTTGCAGCTGTTGTGGCAAGTAAAAACTGCCACGACACAGCTGACCCGCCGCAAGAGAGGTCTTTTTCTTTTTGAGCTGTTTGTGCTGCAGTAGTTTGCAGTTGGCGATCTGTTTTAAAGACTCAATAGCAAGGCTGTTTGTTGTACCAACAATACGCACAGAACCGACGCGATGTGCCTGCCCTGGTTGCACAGTATAAAGCAGCACGGCCTGTTGATTGTTGGTCAGCTGTACACTGTTTTGTACACGCGCTTGTGGATAGCCACGACTGCGATAGTAGGTTTGTATGCTTTGTGTGTCTTGCTGCAGTGTAGCTGCAGTGAGGTGACCGCTGTACAAGGTGCCACGAGGGCGAATTTTTAGCTTGGCTTTGCGAGCCAGTTTTTTGGGCGAAATAGGGTAGGGAGATCCCACAATGCGTATCTGCGTAATTGGTGTGGGGGCTCCAGGGTTGATCACAAATTGCACATGGATCTCTTCGGGAGTGCGTGCAATGGGAAGTGCTTGGATTTGGGCATGTAGATAGCCGCGTTTGCTAAGCACCTGTTTCATGGCAGCTATAGATAGTTGCACCTGCTGCTCGTTAACAGTGCGGTTGCGCTGAAAGGTCATGGCTTGCTGCAGCTGGTGTATTAAAATCGTTTCATCTGACGGCCACTGAGCACCTGTTGGTGATTTGCCAAAGTTTCTAGAGAAAAACTCCACAGCAAACAGTGAACGAAAAAAGCGGCCTGCTGTATTGAGTTGTAGGCTCTGACCACGGTTGATAACAATGCGAGGAACTAAGCGAGGGCCTTGGTGAATAGAGATGCGTAGGTCAACACAGCGCCCAACTGTCTCTTGGGTTTTTTTATTGTGTATCAAACAGCCAATGGATTGTGCTTGTTGCTGCAATGAGGGGGTGATCACCTCTGTATGAATTACTGCTTGAATGTAGCCCAGATCGTCCATTTTTTTGCGCAGTTTTTGTAGTGTATAGCGCTCTTTCTCTTTGGCATAGCAGGCAAATGTTGCTCCAGAAAAGGCATCCCACACGCCCGATAACGAACGGCACATGTTGCGAAACATATGTTGAATACGTTTTGTCTCAATGGGGGATTCTCCATCAACAATAACGTGCCGTACACGGGTGTGGTGACCAGCTTGTATATGCATGACCACATCAACCATGCTGTTGTTGGCCAGCGGTTTAATAAGAGTGTGCACAGAGGCCGATTCGTACCCTTTGCGCTGCAACAGTTGCTGCACCTGTTGCTGCAGCTGTTTGATGACATGCGGATTGTTATGCCACAGTTGACCGGCAGTGGCAATGAGGTGGCGTTTGATCTGCCTTGCAGACACAGCTAAAGGCAGCCCGTCAAACCGCACATCTCTCACAGCTGGAAACCGCTCGATGTGGCAGACCAATTTTGTTGGATTATCTTGTGCTACAAAGCATTGAGCGTTGCGATAACGACCCAACGATAATATTTGTTGCTGCGCCTGCTGTGCTGTCTCTTGTTGGCAGGGGGATTGTTTAAAAAAACGCAGCGACTCATCCAGCTCTTTTTGTTCGTCCCGATCGAGCGGATTTTTGATTTCTACTTGTATTGTACTATAGTTTTTTTCTTGAGCGGCATAACACAAGCTGCTGCACAGCAGCATAGCACAAACAAATATGCGGATTGTGGTCATGGTCACTGCTCTAAAATTCGATATACCAGCCGCAATTGTTGATCAAAACGGGTACTGTTTTGCCGTTCGTACGGAACCAATGCTGCCCCTTCTAAAAATAGACTATTGCCAACAGGCAGATGATCAAATAGCAAGATGCGTAGACGTAAGTTGTTAATGGAATTTGAAGATGCACCAAGTGAAGCGGCAGCTTCCAGTTCAATATGTTCATCTAATTCCCATTGCAAACGAGGGCCAGAGCCGGTGGTTTGTGTTGTGCTTGACACACGCAAGCGGCTTTGTGTGGTATCAAAAAACCAATCTTCAAACTCACCCACAGCGGGTTGAAAGGCCACTTGGGTAGACAAAGCCAGCAGCGCGCCCAACGACGAAGAACCTGTAGGACTTACCAAAAATGTCAGCAGGCTCGATGAGTCCCACTTGCTGTTTTGTGGAAACGATTGCAGTGAGGCCCGCATTTTATTCCAGTCTCCTGTTAGCCTGAGTTTGAGAAAAGCGGGCGTGCCAGACGATGAATCTTGTGGTAGCTCAGTTGAGCTGGCATGTAGATCGATATTGGCATGTGCAAAAGCGCCTGGCGATCGTTTTAGCAAAATAGTCTCCTGCTGTATGGCAAAATCGATAGCGGGAAATTGAATGGTTCCTTCAAGAACTTCGACACCACCTGTCAAAAAGAGTTCTTTACCGGTCTGTTTTTTGAGCTGCAGGTCAGATGACACCATGCAGCGGGCACGCGCCACAGCAATATCAACCAGCAAGGGTAAATTGGGTGCAAGAATATGCACATTGGTTTGCAGCGGCTCCAGCCAGTTGAGCGACAGCGGTTGACCGGTGGTTTGTGGATTTTGTGCAGTCAAAATAAAATCTTGCCAGCTAAAGCGGCGATCCAGTAAACCTGTTGCAATATTCAGATCTCCGGTGGCATGGTTGATGTCGTTTTTTGTGATCATAGATACATTGCCGTTTAGTTCAAGCCAGCTACGCCCCTGTTTCACAAAAAGATCTTTGATTTGTGCATGTGCATTCCAGTTGTGGGTACGATGCTGCAGTGGGCAAAAATCGGTTGCACCTTCAAGTTCGATGCCGCCGGTACCAATCGTTAGCGAGATCTGTTGAGCCTGTATGTTGGTGCAGCCAGGATGACTTTGAGAGGGTTGTAACAAAAATTCTCCTTTGTGCCAGCGAATGGTGTCTTGAACTGCACTGATCCGTGCCAACAGTTGTGAATTGGTTGACAGGCAGCCTTGCCATAGTGGCGATACCCACGGTCCCCAAATTCTGAGTTTGGCTATTAAACTACCCGACACCGAGGCCTCGTTTGGCAACAAATAGCTTATTAGAGGCAGTGGCACAGCACCCTTTATTTGAATATCCAGCCGTTGATAATCCACCCAACCCTGCAGCCAGGTCTTTTGATCTGCCCAAATCAATTGTGTAGGAGAGTTCAATTGAAAGCGGTTTTTGTCGATCAGCAGCCTGACGGGTTGCTGCAGCTGCATGCTTGGAGAACCTGTTGCGGTGATCTGTAGTTGACTCAGGTCGATATAGCCGTTGCGTGTCCACTGGGCATCACGATGGGAGCGTGCAGCTGCTAGTTTAAAATCCAAGCTAGTCGTGATGTTGGTAAATTGCGATTGCCAGCGTTTTACAAACTGTTGTACAGATAGATCCACCAGGCGCCCTGTTGTTTTGATACTTGCTGCACCTGACCGAGAAACAGTACCGCGAAATTGCATTTGTACCGGATCGGTTGCCAAACAACTATCTGGATTTGTCGTGTGAGGATCTTGCCTGAGTGCACACAAAAAGCCGCGTAGCCGACCAGATGTTAACGATAGGCGGCTGTGTAGCGATCCAACCGATTGCCAAGCGCTTGATTCATCTTGCACTGAAGTTGCCACTGGCTGCAGTTTGAGTTGTGGAATATGCATGTCGGCGATTACTTCAGGAGTATTCCAATCGCCCTGTGCAGATAGATTGAGCCGTAGTTTTCCAGATACATCGGTTATGTGAGGCAGCAACCTGCTCCATGGCTTGATGCCTACATGATCAGCGCTAAACTGTAGCCGAAATTTTTTGTTGGGGAGAAAAAAAGAGGAGCGCAGCATGATATTTTGATCTCCCCGTTTTAATTGACCACTAAGCTGCAGTAGGGTTTGTGTGCTGTATTGCAATGAGCTGTCGTGTAGCTTCACATTGATCAGGCCCGAACCTAATGGAATTTGTTGCCAATAGAGATTTTCTACTTTTGTGCGCGCTGTTAGTCGCGGGCTACTTAAGGTGCCGCCAAGATCGGCTGTGATGTATAGATGTCCCTCCCATTGTGGCTGCAGCGCCGATACAAAACTGCCTAGTTTGATGACATGTACACGAGCAGAACCTGTCAGCTGTCTTGTTGACCACAGCATCTTAAACTGGCGCAGGCTTGTTGTTACGCTGGGATGATGTGTGGTTAATTGAGACACATACACAGCGTCTGGATCGATCTCTCCTAGGCAGTTAAGTGTGCCAATAGGCAGTTGATGTAGGGTAATCTTCTGCCCTTGCAGCTGAAACGATACATGCGGGTGGGTGAAAGACCCAGACAATACAAGTTGTGCATCTAGCGTGCCGGTGGTGGGCTCAGCCCAGTTGGGTAGCAGTTGTTGTAGTTGGGGTAGGGCCATGCCTGTGATTGCAATATTGCCCGTCATCGCTGCTGTGGCGCTGATCTGTTGTAGCGCAATCTCCCCCTTTATTTTTCCAGTTGCAATTTGTCCCTGCTGCAGCTGAATTTGCAATCTTTGAGAGCTTTTTACCTGCTGAAAAGTCAGTAAGATTTTGTTAAAGCGATACTGCCCAAGGTTGAACTGACCCAAACGGGCTTGGCCTTTGCTAACATGAAAGCGTTTGCCTCTCATGCTGATACGAAAACGAAATTGTATATTTTTGCCGCTGACCAGGTCGGGTAACTCTTGCGGCAGCAGTCTCAGCTTTTTGGCATTGCCAGATACAGCTAGCCAGGAGGAGCCTTGATTGCGCAGTATGCCAACAATGCGGCTATTGAGCCCAGGAGAATTTAAGAGGATTTGGTGAATTTTCAGGTTGTTGTTGCTGAGTAGATCTACATCGAGCTGTACCTGTGTTTGTGCCGCCAGTGATCTGCCGAGTAGCTGCAACTTTTTACCCTCTCCTTGAAAAGTAAAATGCAGCGGTTTTTGGCTATCTACAAGACCGGTAACACGCAGATTGCCGTTCATAAAACCATCGAGTGCAATGCCGTGTTGGCCTGCTTGTGCAATGTTGGCAACGCGCACGTGTGTGAGTTGTGACTGAAACAGCGCGGCTTTGTCGGCATAGCGAACCCAACCCTGTGGTGCAATAGAGCCGCCGCCTTCAAGCTGTAGCAGGCCATCTTCAATGCGAACTTGCTGTCGCGTAATATGTGCTGCAAGCCAACCCTTTTGCACTGCAATATTATATGGTTTGCATTCAGACAATTCTGCGCGAGCTTGCACAATCGGTTGTTTGAGTTTGCCTGTGAGTGTGGCTGTAGCCTGAAAAGCGGGTAGCGCAAAGGGCAGGGGTGCCAAGCCGGCAATCCATGTTTCTTGTGGTGCATCTAGCCAAGCATGGATGTTGTACTGCTTGGTATGAAAGTCAATTCCTCCTTGGGCTCGGGCGTGTAGACCAGTGATGCTGCTTGTTGCTTTTTGTATATGCAGTATTTTGTTTTTAAAAGACAGTGAATCAGCTTGCAAATTTTGGTAGGGAAATTGCAGTTTTTTTGCGTTAATTGTTCCGCGTTCTGAGTGTATAGATGAGGCGGAAATAACAGTATTTTTGCCGCTTATTTTAACGGAGCTTTCTGCTGTGATGTTTTCGCATAAAATCTCCACCTTATGTTTGGGGTTTTCAAAGAAAAATCTGCCATTTTGCACAAAGATGTTGTCAATGCGAATAAAGTAGTTGCGATTCTTGTCAAACGATTCTTGTGTGCGTAAAAGCGATGCCCAGTTGAGTTTTCCGCGAATATGGCTCAGATAAAAAGTTGGTTGAAACAGCTGCATGTTGTCGATCACAAGACGCCCTTTGACCAACGCAGATAGAGTAAGCTGCATGTTTATTTTGTTTGCTGACGCCAAGATGTCGCCAGCTGCATCTTTAAGCTGAATATCATGTAGAGTCAACGAGGAGGGAAAGCGAAAGTTGACCGAGCCAACCTCTAATTGGCCATTGAGATATTGGTTGACTTGCTGTAGAACCTTACGTGGCACAGAGTCAATCCAGGAGTTGACCCGCGCAAAGATCTGCTGCGCATAAGCTGGCTGGGCTACCAACAAGCAGACCCATAAACATGCAATCTGTCCAATGCGTTTCATCTTATTAGAGTGCCCAGTTCGTTGACAGCAAACAAGAGATTGGTTGTTGGAGCCTGCTTGATGCACACGGTTCATTGCTGAGCAGAGGCGCAGTTCAATGGGCACATTGTGCATGTAGCGTTGAGACAGTTGGTTAAGGATGTTACCTTAAAAACTGGAAATAAGCAGTTGTGACAAACATGCAAGAGGGTGTGTGTGGCGAAAAGATGTTGTGGGTGATCCTATGTCTGGCGATTTTGGCCGGCGCCGGATGTAGCAATAAGCTCGATCCCCGCTATGCTGTGGCGGTTGGCAGTACACATGGTTGTGCGCTAGATTGGCAGGGGCGTGTTGTGTGTTGGGGAGGTACGCAGCAGGGGCAAGAAGAGGGTATTCCTGGGTATCAGCAGCAGTTCGAGGCAATTTTTGCAAAAGGCGACAGCACCTGTGCAATTCAACAAAAAGATCAAACCCTATACTGCTGGGGCAACCGCCGTCAAGGGCAATTTGATGGCCTGCCAGGCAAACAGAAGGTACGAGAGGTTGCCATGGGGCTGCAGCACAGTTGTGCGCTGAAGAAAGATCGTACACTGGCCTGCTTTGGCAATCGCTCTAGAGGGCAAGACAACGATCTGCCACCAGCTTCGACACGCTTTTTTCAACTATCTTGTGGCAATTATCACTGCTGTGGTATTGTCGCGCAAGATCATTCGGTGGCTTGTTGGGGCGACAACAATCAAGGCCAAAGGGCTGACATGCCGAACCCCGACATCCAGTTTCAAGCTATCTCTGCTGGCGTTGCCCACACAGCAGCGGTTGATATGGCCGGACGTGTTTGGTTGTGGGGTAATAATCAGCATGCCCAAAGGCAGGGAATGCCCACTGTAAATGCCAAATTCACCAACGTGTGGGCAGGAGGCTACCACACCTGTGTGCAGCGACCAGACTTGACCCTTTACTGCTTTGGCAACGATAGTGCGCAGCAGGTGCGGACTCTACCAAAAAATGGTGTATGGCAAACGTTTGATGCCGGATTATGGAACTCATGTGGTATTGATCTAGGGGGGCGGATTCAGTGTTTTGGCGATAAAAGCCGCAACCAAACACTGGATATCCCACCACAAACCCTCTGGCCAGTAGCGCAGGCTGATCCAATACCAGAAGCCTGATTCTGTTTGTTGTAGCCGCTGTCAAAACTTTGACTGAGAATTGTTGGTGGCAACGTATGAGACCATGTAAAAGATTTGAGAGGTAGAGGTAACCCATGTCAGTGATTCATCTATTAGATTCGCAAACAGCCGACCAGATTGCTGCTGGTGAGGTGGTTGAAGGCCCTTGGTGTGTTGTCAAAGAGCTGGTCGAAAATGCCCTCGATGCCCAAGCGAGCCATATTGATGTATGTGCACAGTCAGGCGGTATCAAAAGCATTGTTGTCACCGATAACGGCGTAGGCATGTGTGAGCAAGATGCCCGTTTGTGTACACAGCGCCATGCCACAAGCAAGCTGCGCGCTCTGTCTGACCTAGACACACTGGGCTCTTTTGGCTTTCGTGGTGAGGCCATGGCGGCGATCGCTGCTGTTTCGCGCATGCAGATTACCACGCGCATGCAGGGGCAGTCGGCTGCATTTTGTTTGGAGTTAGCGGCTGGCCGAGTTGTGAGTGAGCATCCTGCAGGAGCCGATATGGGCACCCGCATACAGGTAGCCGATCTCTTTTTTAATACACCGGCTCGCTTTGAGTTTCTCAAAACAGCTCGCTGGGAGGCCGCTGCCATTGAGCAGGTGATGCGCGACGTGGCGCTATCTTGCCCACAGGTAGCCATCGATCTGCGTATAGACAACAAGCAGCTGTTTCATGTTGCCGCTGCACCCGCCGATGCTGCGCTTGAATCGCCCCTGCGTATGCAGCGCGCTGTTGCCTGCCTGGGCCAGGCTGTGCGTGACGAGCTCTACCCCTTTTGCGCCAAGCAGGAGGATTTGCAGCTGCAGGGCTATCTGGTATCGCCGCTGGTCACACGGCGCGACAGCCGCGGCATCAAACTCTTTGTCAACGGCCGCTGCGTGGCGAGCCCACAGCTCACCCAGGCGATCAAAGTCGCCTACCGCACCCTGCTAGAGGTAGGCCGTTTTCCCATCTGCGCTCTCACCTTGCAGCTCGATCCAGCCCTGGTTGATGTCAATGTGCACCCACAAAAACGGGAGGTGCGTTTTCGCCAATCCGATCAGGTGCAGCGCCGTATTATTGGTTGGTTAGGCGACTTTTTGGCCACAACACCATGGCTGCGCAAACGCACGCAGCCATCTACGCCCACCGTTTTTTCGCCACCGCCTCGCCGCCCCTTAGCCGCCGCCACGTCGTTTGCACAAAAAAAGGCCAAAGCCGCCACTGCAGCATGGTCTGTACAAAAATCGCTGCTGCAGCATGCAGTGCCAACTTTACCTCAACAAGGCACAGCACAATCAGCCCCTGCAGGCAGTGTGACAACTGCCACACAGCCACAAACTGCTGTAGCTTCGCCCACAACACAACCCACAACCCCACAACAGCAGCACTTTGGTTTAGCAGGCGCCAGCAGTTTTGCTCAACTACAGGTGATCGGCCAGGTTGCCAAAACCTTTTTGGTGCTAGAGGGCCCCAACGGCATGGTGCTGCTGGATCAACACGCCGCCCACGAACGCGTGGTGTTTCAGCAACTGCAACAAGAGGTTGCCCGCAACCAAGTCGCCTGCCAAAACCTGCTGCTGCCCATACAACTACCGCTACAGCCCGAGCAGATGCAGGCCCTGCAAGAGCATGGCGATCAACTACGCAGCTACGGCCTGCAAGTAGAGCCCTTTGGCCAATCGCATGCCGTTATCAAAGCGCTACCCGCCTGCCTCAAAATGCAAGCCGCCCAAGAGATGGTTCGCGACGCCCTAGCCGAACTACACCGCAACCAACGCGCCGACGCCCTACAAGAGCACACCGACCGTATCTGCGCCAGCATGGCCTGCCACGGCAGCATTCGCTCTGGTCAAACCCTCACCAACCAAGAGATCGCCGCCTTGCTACGCCAGCTCGACGCCATTCCCTTTGCCGCCCACTGCCCCCACGGCCGACCCATTTTGCGTCAGTTTACCCAAACACAAATGGGCCGCTGGTTCGATCGACCTGGGTAGGCCTCTGCTTACAAAGCTTCAGCAATCATCTGCAGCAGTCCAACCACAGAACACATCTGCACCCGGTTCTCTTTCCAAAACAGGCAAAACGCTAGACTGTCATCTTTATCGCACGCTTCGAACTTAAACATAAATTGGTAGACGGTGTCAATAAACTTCAGGTCAGTGCAAAGAAGCTTCTGTGCAAATGTTCCTGCAATGTATTTGCAAGATACTTGAAACTCGTGGCTTTTAATTCTTCCGCAAAAAGACTCTAAAGAGTGTTCTGACGTGCTTTTTACTGCATTACATGCGCTTTTTACAGGCTCGTTGAGACTAAAAGGAAGCTCTACGTCACTATCGGAAACGAAAAGAGCGGCGGATGTTGCAAGCAGAGCGTTTAGACAAATCTTTCCGGCTTGTGTCTCCTCTGAAAGATACTTCATCATTTGTATTCTGCCTAGTTCTCCAGCAGATTTGCCGATTTTTGCAGCGGTGTTTAATACATCCTTTGGTGAAAGTTTTGAAATGCTATTTACCGTATCTGTAACAGTATTTGACACGGTGTTTACAGTGCTG
The DNA here is from genome assembly GCA_039030035.1 of Myxococcota bacterium. Classification (GTDB taxonomy): domain Bacteria; phylum Myxococcota; class UBA727; order UBA727; family JABDBI01; genus JBCCEX01. The sequence continues at coordinate 1,690 of JBCCEX010000019.1, read as the reverse complement.
GTTACAGTGTTTTTAAATGAATTAGCAACCTTTCCTAAGCTAAATAGATCTCCCGTTTTTGATAGTGCAAGAATGAGATCTTCGGATACTGCCAAAAAAGCTGCCTGTGAATCAGCTATTTCTGTTGAAACAACCAATAAACTAGAGTCTTTGTCAAGGTCCTGCAGCTGCGAAACAGCCTGGGATTGCGGTAAATATTCAATGGTTTTGCTGATATTGGTATCGTTGGAGTTGATAATCATGAGCAGATCCGCCTTTTCATCGGAATCTGTCTTGATATCTGTTAGGTACAAAACATCGGTAGATGGAAATGCCTGCCCTTGATACTGCAACGTGTTATTCTGCGTCTTACATATAGCGGGAGTAAACGTTACTGTTTTTTGCTGTTGCTGATTAATAGAGATCTTAAACAGTGTTGAGTTTGTATTGAGGCTGTGCTCAGATTGAGACGGCCCCAAGGTAACAGGATTATAAGTTGTACAGTTACCCTGCTGTAAGAGCCCTGATAAAACATCGTTGATCGTTTGTGGCTCGGTTTTTTCATTGCTACATGCCAACATCAACAGTGTTGTGAGGGCCAAAAAACCCCGGTAGGCAAGAGTTTGTCGCTCTGTTTTTTTTGCTGTCATTTTTCTGTCCCTTGTTATGTTGTTGTTTGTTGTCATTAGTTTATCCGGCAGCAAGGCTTAATAGTGGAGTGAGGATGGTACACATCTGCGCACCGCTTTCTCTTAAGCATTGTGACAATAGATTGCCTTCACTGCAGCTTTCTGTGCTGATGGGAACAAAGCCTGCTATGCTTTCGAGCGCTTTGTCTACGCTTAAACACACCAGTGTTTGCGTGAATTTGCTAAAAATAGCATTGCATGCTTTTTTGCCGAATGTATTTGATATTTTACTGCATTTTTTATCTAGCTTTGCTTTTTTGAGTAAGCTGCAGGTTGAGTCCGGTCCTTTACCACCAATTCCAAAGATATCAAGATTCACAGGAAGTATGATATCGTCTCCCTCTTCGAGGGTAATAGATGTTGCTTCAATAAGGATATTGCAGCCCTCTGTAATAATATAGCCTTTTACCGAATTGCTATCAAGCGAGAACAGATTGCCTACATTGGATTGTGCAATAGAGAGATCAGCCGCAACAAATAATAGTCCACCCTGCTCCAAGGTGGCTGTAGCAACGAAGCTACCTTGCTTGTTTGAGACGCTTTTTTCTTCAATCACGCTTTGTTGTTCAATTAGGTATTTGAGAATCCCAGAGGTATTTGGATTTGCATTGTTAAGAGATAGATCCGCAACCACTCTATTTAGCGATCCTAGGTTGATTTGTTTTAAGTAGATAAGATCGCTTGCTGCAAAGGCTTTGCCACTGTGTTTGATTTGGTTATTAGGCAGCATGCAGACAGAGGGGATGAATGTAATAGGTGCTGTTAGATCATTTGCGGCCAGTGTATAGTTGCCCACAGATGCTATTTGGTTTTCTGCCGAAAGTGTTACCGGCTCTTGGTCCACACAATTACCCGAGGCAATCAAAGAGGCCATGGTTGCTGCTAAGTTATCTTCGCTATCATCATCACTACAGCCGATCGATAGTGTACATAGAGCTAACGCTAGGGCTGTGTAGCAGACACGCAATGTCTGATTATGTTTTATCATCTGGTCTCCTCCTTTTGTTGCTGGCTTGCGTTCC
>JBCCEX010000018.1:0-13700 GCA_039030035.1 Myxococcota bacterium | reverse complement strand
TGGGGACTGTGTGCATAAATCAGCTCGATATCCAAGGCTCTGAGAGCTCGACCAAATTGCGTGTATTTCTCTTCTCGCCCTGGATTGTTAATTCGAAACACACCATGTTTATCCGAATAATAAGCCACAGGGCGCCCCTATGCGGCTAAATGTGCTTTGAGTGCCTGCATATACGCCTGTGTGCTTTCACTGGGAACAAATTGCAGGTAAATCAACCGGCTGGTGGCATCATCGATAAAAACAATGAGAGTGCACATAGGCGCCCGCTCTTCGAACCAACGATGATAGGAACCATCGATTTGAATCAGCTCACCAAATTGAGAACGTCTTGGACGAATCTGGTGCACAGCAGGCAGCTGACGCTGCTTTGGGTTCCATAGACCCTCTTGCGTCATCCATCTGCGTAGAGTTGCTACGCAGATGTGTAGGTCGTGAAATTGTGCCAACTTCTGTGCAGCAGGTGTGCTACCTAAACAACAACCAGGGGGACATTTCTAATGAACTCACTAGGGGGACATGACTAAAGAACGCTGACAGGCAGCCAGACTTTGCTAACAAATTTAACAGGTGTATAATAACATCATGATGCAACACAACAAATGGATTGGCATGGCAATTTTTTGTCTGTTTGCTCCAGCAGCCACTGCTATGCATGCAGGGCAGCTGTTGCAACCGCCTGTTGCCGCTCGCTTTCCATCTTGTGTCAATTTGATTGAAGCCACTCAAGTTGGAGACATAAAAGATGTACAGGGCTTTCTTGTATGGCACGATGCAGATCCCAATGAGCAAGACTCGCATGGCAAATCGGCTGTTCACCATGCTTGTGAGCAGGGTGATACGATCATTGTTCGCATTTTGGTTGACAACTGCGGCGATCTGCATGTGCAAGACAATCAAGGAAAAACTCCGCTGCACTATGCAGCTGCAGGGGGCTATGCTGAGGTTTGCCGGCTTCTTATGCAGCAGGGTGCGCTGCTATATCTGCTCGATCACGACGGCAACACGCCAATAGATCTGGCCAAAAAACAGGGGCATGACACATTGGTAAAAACCCTGCACAGCGCGCAACAAAAGCAGCTAGCGATTTTGCAATCGGCTCTCTTGCAAGTAACATCACCAGATATTGCCCAGATCATCTCTGAATTTGCTGGGCACAAGTGGTAGCACTGCTGCTGCGCAATCACACACGCCAAAATATTTTTTGTTCTCAACATAGCAAACGGTGGCAAAAAAAACGCCAACAAAATTAAAATAGAAAATAGGGAGGATGTATGTTGAGTTTTAAAAAACCATAACTACTAGCATACGAAAGAATACAGCATGAAAACATGGGCCCGAGCCATTGTCTTACATCCGTTTTTTGAGTTTTATGTTGCGTTCATGGTTTTGATAAACTCGGCAATCTTGGGAATTAGCACATATCTTCCCAATGCCATGTGGGTTATCTTAACAGGCCGAGTTGTTTTGCTGGCCTTTATTGTTGAAATTTCGCTGCGCTGGTTGGCGAGCCGTAGCACAAGCGAATTTATGCGCGATCATTGGAACGTTTTTGATACCGCCATTATCCTCTTTTCTTGCACACCAACCTCTCTGGTTAGCAACGCACATCTTGTCTCTATTTTTCGAGTGTTGCGACTGCTGCGCGTGTTGCGACTGTTGCGGGTATTTCCACGGCTGCGGGTTATGACAGATGTGCTGTTTCATTCGATTATTTCGCTGTCTCACACAGGCATTCTGTTTTTTGTTTTTATCTACCTATATTCTCTCATTGGTGTTGCGCTGTTTCGCCTGCCCGAAGGGGCTAAGCTGCCCGACCCTTCGCGGCCCGATCCCTATCAAGATTTAGCCGAAACAGCATTTACACTGTTTCGCTTTTTAACATTTGACGACTGGGCTGCTGTGCGTTACAACCTGCTTAACAATCCATACACCAATGCATCTAATTGGCTGGTAACATTTTATCACTCTAGCTGGATATTGGCATCGGCTTTTATCTTTTTGGGTCTGGTCATTGGAGTTGTCTGCAACAACTTCTCTGGCTACAAAAACCTGCACATCGATACATGGGCGCACTCTTCGCAAAAGCAGGTTGTTCACCCTGCCCGCCAAGGGGGATGGCTGCAGGCTGTCTGCCAAAACATCATCCGACACACCCTCTTTGAAAAGTATGTTGCAATTTTGGTTGTGCTCAACAGCATTTTGCTGGGCATAGAGAGCTACCACCCCTCGTGGGGGTTTGTGCACATTGCCAGCTACTTTATTTTGTGGAGTTTTACAGCAGAAATCGCCGTGCGCTGGTTTGCCCGACGCTCAACCGCCGATTTTCTCGAAAACGGCTGGAACATTTTCGACATGATGATTGTCATCGCCGGCCACACACCAACCTCGCTGTTTGAAAATGTCCATCTCATTGTTGCATTGCGAGGGTTACGCCTACTCATGCTCATTCGGTTTGTGGAGATCTTACCCGAGCTCAAGCTCATTACCGAAGTGCTACTACGCTCCATCGGTTCGCTATCGTACACAGCTGTGTTATCCGCTATCTTCGCCTACCTATATGCCATTATCGGTGTCTCCCTGTTTCGCATTCCCCCCGGCGTACCCCTGCCCGAACCAAGCCGCCCAGACCCCTACGGCAGCTTAGGAGAGGCCTACTTTACCCTACTACGCTGCCTCACCCTAGACGACTGGGCCGCAATACGCTACCAACTACTGGGCCCCATTGTGCCTTCCCCCGACTGGATGAACACCCTCTATCATGTCTCTTGGATCTCCCTAGGCGCATTCTTGCTCATGAACCTCATGGTCGGCATTATTGTCGACAACTTCGAGATGATCCGCCACAAAACACACAAAAAGGGCGAAACCATCAGGGTCCACATATGAGAGCATGCTCTACGAGCAAACAAGACAGCCTTTAGATCAAAATTCTCGCCACTCACAAACACTGCTGTTGCCTCGACCTTCGCACTCTTGTTGTGTAAGATCAATACACACAGCATCTGCGCTTGTCGAATTGGGTTTGCATGCAGAGTCATAAGGCGCAGTGTATCGGCATAGCGACTTATCTAAAACAGATTCGTGTCCTTGACGAACCTTGGATAAATCTTCACAGGCTTGCTTTTTTGAGATTTGTTGATCTGCATGTCCCATCATTTCTCTACAATATCTTTCTGCGCCGTTTCCTATACGTTTATAAAGAAGACCATCTTGAAATCTTACTGGTCTACGTGCCTGACATGTGTTGTTATTACGGTTCCATTCGCAAGGAGCACCTCGCTGACGAATATTCCCCCATTTTAAGATTTGCATATTATTGCATTTTTGTTCTAATTGTGCCGCATCTATGATGCCTGCTTCACGCAAGTCGGCTTCCAGCTGACCGCACACTTTGTCTCCATTGCTCTTAATAGGCAAGCAGCTTTCTCGCTGCTCTCGCATATATACACATATATTGCCCGTCTCCCCTATTGAACGCTGGCTGCACGTGATATGATTACCTCTCGCACAAAAACCAACCAAAGCCTCTTGGGACTTCAGGTGGCAAAAACCAGCAGCCCTGTGGCCGGCTGGGGAGTTGTAACAGCCACCTTGTGCAGGTTGCCTTAGCCTTCGCTGCCGCTTGATAAAGGGATGGTATATGCAGCCAGCCTGCCAACAGCCCTGGGGATTTGTATGAAATCTATCACATGGAGCGGTTGTTGCTAGATGACCATTGTCTTCACATGTGTTGCCATCGTCATGCTGTTGTACGTGACAACCAAATGTTTTGTCACACACATCCAGTGGGATATGAGCACATGTGAATAAGCCTGTTTGCAGTGTCTCTTTATCAAAGCATGCAGCGCGGGCATCGCTGAAACGACAACGTATATCCGCGTTGCATCTGACTCCATTGTTGCCATAAGTGCCACAATTGGTATTGCTAAGTTCTGTGTTGTTGCCACACGCATCGCCGTTAACTTTGCAACCAAAGCTAGCGCGACACACATCTATTGACATATCAGCGCACGATTGCATACCTGCTGGAGGCGCCGCGATGTCTGTATCGAAGCAGGTATTGCGAATATAGCTGAAACGGCAGTTGTTGTTGGTATTGCAGCGGTTACTGCTGTCGTTGTAACGAGCGCAATTTGTGCTGGCAAGAGCGGGATCGTCTTGGCAAAGGGTAGCAGTGGCGGGATCTCCGGTGTCTGATGCACAGCCAAACATGTTGTCGCATGTGGTTGTGGGTAGCTGCGCACAGCTGGTTGCATCTGTCGATGCGTTGACGATTTGCGGGCTGGGCAGCACAATGCTGGAATCCAAAAAGCATGCTTGCAACCGTTCGCCCCATGTGCACTTGGGATCTTTGCGGCACTGCTCTACTTTTTTATATTTGCTGTAACAGTCGCTTTTTTTTAGGGTTGCATCCTCTTCACACCTGGTGTTGTTGTAGCGGCATCCGACGGTTTTGCTGCACTCTTGCTGTGCTGCTGCCAGATTGTTGATGTCTAAGCATGTTGTGATGGTGCGCGGCTGTTTGTTGTTGATACCTTTATCAAAACACTTGCCGGTTCCCAGTGGAGAGTAATTGCATTGCGGATCTATCAGGCACTCTTGCATCGTCTTGCCACCGCACAGAGTCGTACTCAAAGAGGTGTCTTCTTGGCATGTGCGCCGGTATGTGCAACCCAACATGGCCCTACAGCTGTTTGCAGAAGATAGCGACTTACAGTTGGATATAGCAGAAATTTTGTTGTTGTTAGATAATTTTTTTGACTCAACTGGCTTGTCTAAAGCTGCTGCAGAGTCGTTGCTTGCATTATCGTATTTCGTTCTGTCGGTTGTTGCAGTTTTATCTTGTGCGCCAGGCTGCATACAACCCAGGCAAATAAACCCAATAGCAAAAGAGCTTATGAAGGTTATTTTATGATACCAATTACTCAAAAAAAGTTTCATTTTTTCCTCCTCCTCCTGCTGCTATTTTATGATTTATTACATCGGGATGCAACCTGCCCTTATGGAGCCGCCAGCTGCCGACAAATAGCGCGCAATAGGCGCTTGATGACATCAATCGCATGTTATGCGTTTTGCTGCGGCGCAGCAGATTGATCTGCAGTGGTGACTGCCTGCTGACCGATGCCCTGTATCCAGTCAAGCAGATCGTCGAGCACCACATACAAAGCGGGTAGCAGCAGCAGGGTAATGAGTGTAGCAAACAGCACACCAAAACCTAAGCTAATGGCCATAGGAATCAGAAAACGCGCCTGCATGGAGGTCTCTAAAATCATCGGCATCAGACCAAAAAAGGTGGTGAGAGAGGTGAGCAAAATGGGGCGAAAACGCTGGGTGCCGGCTCGTACCACAGCGCGCGAAGCACCTACACCTTGGGCGCGTGCATGGTTGGCTGCATGAATAAATACGAGGGAGTCGTTGACAACCACACCGGTGAGAGCCACAATGCCCATCACACTAATAACGCTGAGGTTGTAGCCCATAATCAGATGGCCAATGACAGCACCAACAATACCAAAGGGCACTGCCGACATGACCAGCAACGGTTGTGTGTAGCTCTTAAACGGAATAGCCAGCAGCGCATAAATAACCAGCTGCGCCAACAAAAAACCGATAAAGAGGCTCTCCATGCTCTCTTTTTGGTCACGCTGCTCACCAGCCAAACCAATGCTCAAGCCGGCATACCTGTTTTGTAGCTGCGGAAACACATGCTGGCGCAAGTGGGCCATGACTTTGTCGGAGTTGGTGATGCCAACCAAAAGATCGGCTTTGACTGTGGCAACGCGCTGCCCCTGCTCGCGCCGTACTACAGTGTTGGCAATGCTGGTATTGATGCGCGCAGCATGCCACAACGGCGCTTGTACCCCTAGGGGGGATTGTACCCACAAACTGGACACGTCATGCAGCGATCGGCGCTCTTTTTCGGGCAGTCGCACCATGACTTTGACCTCATCACGCCCCTGTTGACGTCGAATGGCTTGGGCGCCAAAAAAGGCGTCGCGCACCTGCTTGCCCAATAGCACAGAGCTCATACCCATGCGACGGCCGGCGTCGGTTAAGCTAACATCCAGCTGCTGTTTGCCCTCAGACAGGTCGTCGCGCACATTGGTAAGACCGGCGTAGGTCTGCAACTGATCGCGTAGCGCCTGCACCGCCTCAAGCAGCCGCTGTTGATGACCATGGCGCAACTTGAGCGATAACGACGAGCTGCCGCCAGGGCCAGATGTATCGCGAAAGGTTAGCGAATATAAATTGGGATAGCTTTCGATTTTTTTGCGCCACATGCTAGAAAACTGCTGACTGGTAAAGGGTCGCTCATCGGTGGGGCGCAACCACACCATCACATCGACTGCATGGCTGCCGGTAACCGGTCGACCACCCACCTGCACACCGCCATCAACCACCGAGCGGCCAATTTGTGCAAACACACCTTGTGCTGTCTGCAGCCCGCCATTGTCGGCAAGCAGCTGCTGCGCTGCATCAATCATGTGCTGCTGTAGCTTTTCGGTTTCACGCTTGGGTGTGCCCACAGGCAAAGAGGCAGCCGCTACCACAATATCGGAATCGATATTGGGCATAAAGGTAAACTCTATACGCCCACCGGCAATGAGACCGAAAATGAGCACCACGGCAGACAGCGCAACGGCAATGGTAACAAAACGCAGATTGACCGCCTTGCGCACCACAGGACCATATCGATTGCGCACAAAATACTCAAATGCCTGGCTAAAGCGCTGCTGCTGTTTGTTGACCCACAATAAAGCAGCACTATTCCAAAAACGGGCAGGCTCTTCTGCCAAGTGGGCCGGCAGCACAAACAGCGACTCCAGCAGCGAAATGATCAGCACTGTGACCACAGCCGTTGGGATGATAATAAAAAACTTGCCCATCACACCGGGGATAAAAAACATCGGCATAAAGGCGGTAATGGTGGTGAGAATGGCAAACGAAATCGGCACAGCCATCTGCTGCGCGCCCCAGATAGCTGCATCTGTGCGGGAGGCAAAACGATTTTGGTTGGTGTAGATATTTTCACCAACAATAACAGCGTCGTCGACCACCATGCCCAACGTCACAATAAAGGCAAACAGCGAGATCATGTTAATGGAGGCATCAAAGGCCGGCATCAGCAAAAAGGATCCCAAAAACGAAGCTGGAATACCGATGGTGACCCAAAACGCCAAGCGCGGTTGCAAAAACAGCCCCAACACGCCAAACACCAGCAGCAAACCGATCCAGGCGTTGCGCAACACCAGGTTGACACGCCCCGAATACAGCTGTGAAAAGTCGTTCCAGATGGTGACGCCCAATCCATTTGGCAACCGCTCGCGCAGCTGTTGTGCATACTCTTTAACAGCATTGGCCACCGTGATAGGTGTTTGCTGGCCACGACGAAACACACGAATCATCATGGCCGGTTCGCCGTTGTACATAGCGCTTTCGCCGGTATCGGCAAAACCATCTTGAATGGTGGCAACATCGCCCAAACGCACCAACGAACCTGAGGAGTTATGGGCAATGCCGATATCGGAAAAGTTGGCCAACGGTAGCGGATCGTCTGTACGCAAGCTATAGTCTTGGCTGCGAGTTTGCAAATCGCCAGCCGGAATCTCGGCCCAAGCGGTGCGAATGCGATCGGCAATTGTCTGCAACGTGAGGTTGTAAGCCAACAAATAGCGGCTGGGCACCTCAATAGCCACCTCTTTGGGGCGTATGCCCAGCACCTCTACACGCGTAACGGCTGGATTTTGCAGCAGTTCGTCGCGTGCTTGATCAACCCACTTGCGCAAAACAAGCTCAGGAACATTGCCATGCAGCACCAAAGAGAGCACCTCGCTTTGCGCCGACGGCATGGTTACAATGGGGCGTTCAGCATCTTGCGGAAACGAAGTAATGCCGTCGACAGCGTTGCTAATGTCGGCCAACACTTTGTCGGCATTGGCGCTCAAACTGAGCTCAACCATAGCCGAGCCCATACCCTGGCGCGCAGACAGATAAACATCTTTGACCCCTTCAAGCCCATCAATTGCCTCTTCTAAAGCTAGTAAAATACTGCTTTCGATGGTGTCGGGACTGGCTCCTGGGTAGGGCACTGTAACAGAGACAAAATCAAGCTGAAACTCTGGAAAAATCTCTTGACGGGTGCGTAACAGATTAATCAAGCCACCAACCAGCAAAATAAACAGCAAAATATTTGCCGTAACCGGGTTGCGCGCCATCCAAGCAATGGCGCCTGTAGATTTCTGCTCAGGCGTGACCGATGGTTTCATAACGATTTTGTGCCCGTTTTTTTGTCGTTTGTGCCCGAAGAGCTTGCCTTGCCTTGACCTGTCGGTGGCGGCTGTAGCTGCACCACCATTCCCTCTTTGGCGGCATGTATAACGCTTGTAACAACCTGTTCATTGTCAGACAACCCACGCTGAACAACGCTGCTGCCAGCATCTTGCCACACCACCTGCACACGACGGCGCTGCAGCCGATTGCCCGATGCCACCACCCACACAGTATTATCTGACTGTACCGCCTGCGCCGGCAACGTCACAACATCTTTAAGCGTCATGCCCTCTAGCTTGAGGTTCACCTGCGTACCAACCAACAGCGGCACCCCTCTTTTTTTGGAGCCTAGCTGCTCCAACCGCAGGGGGTCAGTAACAGCAATTAGCAGCTGCGCCATATTGCCCAATCGCTCCAGGTTGCTCATCAGCTGCACCACATGCCCCTGCCACTTTTGTGTTGATGGATCGGGAGATGTGGTAGACGAAATACATGCTTTAGAGCCCTTTTGCCCATGGACTGGTATCTGCAAAAAGGGCAACATCCCCACCGGTACCGACGCCTTTACCCAAAACAGGTCGGTGTTCATTAAGGTGGCCAGCGGCGTTTGCGGCGAAATCACTGCGCCTACCTGTACCGTTGCCGACTGCACCACTGCATTAAACGGTGATTGCACCGAGGTTCGCTGTAGCTGCAACTTAGCTCGTTGTAAAGCACTATTTGCCGCCCGCAAGTTTGCCTGTGCCTGACGCAAATGGGGAATACGCAACGCCAATGCACGGGCATTTTTAGCCACAATTTCATCGTCACCCAACCGCTCAAAATCTTGCTTGGCAGCCTCACTTCGTGCCTGCTCTTGCTGCAACAGCAATTGCGCCTGCGCCACAGCAGCCTCGCTTTGTGGCAAAGCCAACTCATAGTCAATCGGGTCGACCTTGACCAGCTCTTGCTCGGCTCGCAACACTCCTCCAGGCACCAATTGCGAATGCCTCTGGATCACCCGACCACCCACCTGTGCCGTTAGCACCACCGTACGCGCCGGTTCAGCCACACCCGACGCCTTGACATAAACCGTATAAGAACCTTTGTGGGCAGCCTGCACCTGCACCATGGGCTTGGTCTGCTTGACTTCAGCACGCTGCGCTGTCGGTTTGGTTTTCACAAACATAACAAACACAACAACCGCAACAGCAATAATAGCGACAGATAGCAACAGCTGTCGCAATAAACCTACAGCTCGCATGTTTCTCCCCGCGGCAACACAGCAAAAAAGAGCTCTTTTACCATGACCATCACTTTATCACGCAGCATTTTGTTCACCAATGATCTGGCATGATCCATATGCATCCACAACTTCTATTGATACTGTATCTGGCATCACCTTGTCCAATTTAGCAGGCTTAACACCTTTATCATCCATATGTTCCGTTAGATTGGTTCGATAGCGTTTCACACTGTTTTCTTGCATTTTCACACCCTCCCTCAGCACATCTGCCCCATTTGCAAGATAAAACAACGTGCAACAAAAAAATATTTCACACAGGGAAATAAACTGCCTGCTTGCCACTGTTTCATAAGCAAGGAGAGGCTGCTTGATGAACACAACTTTGCCATTACAATCTACTGCTGCTGCAACCACACGACCTATCAAACAGGCTTGTGTTATTGGCTCGGGCATTATGGGCTCGGCACTGGCAGCCCACCTGGCTGGCTGCGGTATTCGCTGCTTGTTGCTAGATGTTGCCGAAGAGGGCAGTACAAAAAGCCAGCGCAACCAACGCACGCAGCAGGGCTTGCAGCGTACACAAAAGGCAAAACCACCAGCCTTTTTTGACCCGCGCGACGCCAACAACATTGATATTGGCAATCTAACAGACGATCTGGCACGCGTTGCACAATGCGACTGGGTATTAGAAGCGATTGTGGAAGATGTGCAGATCAAAAAACAGCTGTTTGCACAGCTGCAGCCGCATCTTGCCGATGGCTGCATGGTGTCGTCGAACACATCGGGCCTCACCACCAAACAGCTGCTGGCCGATCTGCCGGCATCGTTTGCCAAACGTTTTGTGATCACACACTTTTTTAACCCGGTCCGCTATCTGCCGTTGGTTGAAATTGTGCCAGCAAGCCAAACCGAACCGCATGTGCTGCAGCGCATGCAGTATGTGCTATCGCAGCAGCTGGGCAAACAGGTGGTGCAGGCCAAAGACACACCCAACTTTATTGGCAATCGCATTGGCCTGTTTACACTGCTGTGCACCTGGCGGCTCATGCAAGAGGGCAACTACAGCGTGGCTGAGGTTGATGCTATTTTTGGCCCAGCCATGGGCCGGCCGCGCTCTGGCGTGTGTCGCACCGCTGATTTGGTGGGGCTAGACACGCTGGCGCATGTGGCCAACATGTGCCAAACACAGCTGCCGGAGCCTGAGTTTCAGCAAGCCTTTGAGCTGCCCCACTTTATGCAACAGCTGATTGCATCGGGCAACTTGGGTCAAAAAACCGGCCGAGGGTTTTACCACAAAACTGCCGAAGCTATTTTGGCGCTCAACATCAACGATTTTTCGTATGGGCCGCAAAAAAAGCGAGAATTTGCATCGCTGAACCACATCAAAGGCAAACCTTTGCATCAGCGTGTCCATGCGCTGTTGCATCACGACGACGAGGCTGCCGCACTGGCGCGCAAGGTTACTGCCTACACCTGCGCCTATGCCGCCTGGCATTTAACCAGCATTGCCGACAACCTCAACCAAATCGACAGTGCCATGCAAGATGGATTTGGCTGGCGCATGGGGCCATTTGCCCTATGGGATGCCGTTGGCGTGGCCTGGCTGGTCGATGTGATGCAGCAAGAGCAGATTCCCGTAGCCAATTGGGTCAACACCATGCTACAAAGCGGTCGCACCACGTTTTACGACACCCAGCAAGGCCAACGCACCTTTTGGGATGCCACAAACAGCAAAGCGCAACCGCAGCAGCACGATCCGCAGCAGCTCTCGCTCGATGCGATCACCGCACACCATCGGCAAGCGGTTGTGCACAAAGATGACAGCGCCTCTCTCATCGACATGGGAGATAAGATTGTTGCCGTGCAGCTGCACAGCAAGCTCAATGTGATTGACACCACCACGCTGCAGGTGATTGAACGGGGCTTAGATGCATGCGACAGCGGCAAATTTGATGCGCTGCTGCTTACGGGCAAAGGCGACCATTTTTGCGCCGGTGCCAACCTGCTGCTGCTGGGCATGGCTATGCAAGCAGGCGAATACAAACAGATCGAACAGCTCATTGCAACATTTCAGCAGGTTGCACTTAGGCTGCACTACAGCCCCTTTCCAACTGTGTCGGTGCCGTTTGGCATGACACTGGGCGGCGGCACCGAGCTGGCTTTGGCCTGCAACAGCACGCAAGCGCATGCCGAATTGTACATGGGCCTAGTTGAGGCGAGTGTGGGGCTTGTTCCTGCAGGCGGCGGCAACGTGGTGGCTCTGCGCGCGGCGTTGGCCAACGTGCCGGATGATCCCCAATTTGCTGCCGATGCCCTGTTGCGCCCCGTATTGGAACGCATTGCGATGGCCAAGGTAACAAGCAGCGCACAAGAGGCAAAGCGTTGGGGCTGGATCAAGCAATCTGACGGCATCACGCTCAACCGCCGCCATGTGCTGCATGCTGCTAAACAGCGTGCTTTAGGCTTGGTGCAGTCGGGCTTTACCCCACCCAAACCGCGCCAATTTCGCTTGCCCGGCCCCAGCTGTGCGGCCAGCTTTGCTGTTGCCATTCGTGCCATGCGCGACGGCAAGTTTATCAGCGCCTACGATGAAACCATTGCACTGCAGGTGGCCAAAATTCTCACCGGCGGCAACTGCAGCAGCAAGCAGCCGGTTGGCGAACAGCATGTGTTGGACTTAGAACGAGAGGCGTTTTTGTATTTGTGCGGACAACAAAAAACACAACAGCGCATTGCCCACACGCTACAAACAGGCAAACCGCTGCGCAACTAAAACAAAGCCCATGAAGCAAACAGCACCCATCTACTAAAACCGGTACAACATCATGAAACAAGATCTGCTCAATGTTGCAATTGTCTCTTACGCGCGCACCGCCATTGGCCGCGCCCACAAAGGCGCCCTAGCCAACCAACGCCCCGACGACCTAGCCGCCTTTGCGCTGCACGCCGCACTACAACGCGCACAGATACAACCACAACATGTGCAAGATGTCGTACTAGGCTGCGCCATGCCCGAGGCCGAACAGGGCATGAACGTTGCCCGCATTGCTGCGTGTCGCGCCAACCTGCCCTACCATGTGCCCGCCTGCAGCGTCAACCGCTTTTGCGCCAGTGGCCTGCAAGCTGTTGCCCAGGTAGCACAGGCGATTCATGCCGGCCAAATTCACACCGGCCTAGCCGGCGGCGTTGAGTCGATGTCGAGCGTGCCCATGGCTGGCTATCTGTTTCGCGCCAACCCCCACCTTGTGCAGCAGCAGCCCACTGTTTACATGCCCATGGGTCTCACCGCCGAGCGCGTTGCTCAGCAATGCAACATCTCCCGCGCCGATCAAGATGCCTTTGCGCTGCACAGCCACCAAAAAGCAGTTGCAGCACAGCAGCAAGGCTGGTTCGACGACGAGATCGTCCCCCTCCCCCTACCGCTATCTGACTGGCACAGCAGCCAACAAACCCCAAGCGACAACACCCCCATGCTGGCGCACGACGAGTGCCCACGCGCAGATACCAGCCTACAAGCACTCCAACAGCTCAAACCCGCCTTTATGCAAGGCGGCTGCGTAACAGCCGGCAACTCCTCTCCCCTCAACGATGGCGCCGCCGCCGTGCTGCTTATGCAAGCCGATCAGGCCAAACAGCAGCAACAGACCGTTTTAGGCTGGTTTCGCGCCTTTGTTACAGTAGGATTAGAGCCAGACATGATGGGCTTGGGCCCCATAGCAGCCGTACAAAAACTGCTCGATCACACCACCGTTTCACTACAAGACATAGGCGTCATCGAACTCAACGAAGCCTTCGCCGCCCAAGCAGTCGCCTGCATACGCAAACTCGACCTCGACCCCGCCCAGGTTAACCCATGCGGTGGCGCCATTGCCCTAGGCCACCCCCTAGGCTGCACCGGCGCCCGACAAATCTGCACCATCCTACAACACATGCAACGCCAACAGATGCCCCTAGGCATCTGCACCATGTGCGTTGGCGGCGGCATGGGCGCCGCAGCCCTCATTGAACTAGCCCAATAACCCAGATTTGTGCCACCAAACACAGCCTACCGAGAGCGGGACTCGAACCCGCACGAGAACTCTCGGGCGATTTTAAGTCGCCTGCGTCTACCAATTCCGCCATCCCGGCTTTTGCAACAGAGTAACACATCTTCGCATCCGTTTGTTACACCATCAATCTGCCAATCGATACTACAGCACAACAT